>NZ_JAJNHJ010000004.1:0-123272 GCF_022386965.1 Mammaliicoccus sp. B-M6 | reverse complement strand
TAAAGTAATTGATGTATTCAATATTAACCGTTCTTTAAGCCGTAAGGGAAATCCATATGATAACGCAGTAGCAGAAACAATATTTAAAGCAGTAAAGACAGAATTCATAAATACTACAAGATTCTATACGATAGAACAATTAGAAATTGAATTAAAAATGTATATAAACTGGTATAACAATGAAAGATTACATGCAGGATTAAATTATCAAACACCAACCTCTTATAAACTTATGAATTCTGTCTAAGTTTTTGTTGACATACCATGAGATTACAAGCTCCTTCTGGAGAAGAACAACCAGTAGATACTTTTGCGAGATATAGAAAAGATATTTCATTATGGTACGATGAGATGCGTGAACATGGACTAAATGAAGAAGAAATTAAAATAATGGAAGAGCATTTACTTGCCTTAAATGGAGTATGTGACTCTCAAGAAAGTTTAATGTTATTGGTAATGGATAAGAGAATCTCAGATTTTGATGTAGTATGGGCTAATAAACTGAGAAAAGCGATTGCCAAGAAAGACCCAAAAACATTAGACGAAACTAAACAACATTACATTAAACACTGTAAGGAAATAGGAACACAAAGTATTTAATAAAAGGAGTCAATATATATGGTACATGAATTAGGTACAGTAGGAATGGTATGTCCGTTCCCATTAATAGAAGCACAAAATAAAATGGATGAATTACAAGTAGGCGAACAATTGAAAATTGATTTTGATTGTACGCAAGCGACAGAAGCACTTCCTAATTGGGCAGCAGAAAATGGCTATCCTGTTACGAATTATGAACAACTTGGAGATGCTTCATGGACAATAACAGTTGAAAAACAATAAATTATATTTAACCTAGAAACAGAGACATTGGGCTTTGTTTCTAGGTTTTTTTGTTTAAAACTGCATTTTATTTATAAAGAATTGGAAACGGTTTTATGATAGAATAAATGTCTGAGAGGTGTATACATGAAGACGATTAAAGATATTGCTAATATGGCAGGTGTTTCTAAAAGTACAGTTTCTAGATATTTAAATGGTGGATCCATTAGTAAAAGTACAAAAGAAAAAATACATAAAGTAGTAGAAGAAACAGGTTATAAACCGAATCAATTTGCACAAAGTTTAAAGGCTAAGAGAACAGGTCTGATCGGTGCAATTGTACCTAGGCTAGATTCCTATGCAACGACTGAAACGTTAAAAGGTATAGAAACAACTTTACTGAAACAAAATGTTCAAACAATGATTGTGAATACAGATTTATCAAAAGATAGAGAAATTGATTCTATTTATATGTTAGCTAAGCGTAAAGTGGATGGCATTATTTTGATGGCAACGAACATTTCTGAAGAACATATGAAAGCAATTGAGTCAGTTGAATGCCCAATTGTTGTTGTTGGTCAATCGCATGAATCACTTTTATCGATTGTTCACGATGATTTCCAAGCAGGTAATCAAGTTGCAGAATGGTTATTGAAACATCAAAAGCACAATATTACATATATCGGTGTTTCTGAACATGACATTGCAGTTGGTAAGACGAGAAAAGAAGGCCTGTTTGTCCCACTAAAGGAACAAGGCATCGAACCAACATTTATTGAAAGTAGTTTCAGTATTAAAGATGCACAAATATTGGGTAATGATATTGAGTTGAGAGAAGACGAAGTTATTGTCGCAGCTACGGATAATATAGCTTTAGGTATATACCACACACTTTTAAAAAGAGAAGTTGATATGCCAACAATTATTGGATTTGGTGGAAATAAGATGACAGAAATTGTGGCACCTCATATTGGGACAGTAAAGTTTAACTATTATTTAGCAGGTGAGACAGCAGTTCATGTATTAAATAAAAGTATAAATAACGAAACGGTAGAAAAATTAAATATTATTGAAACACAATTTGAATGGTTAAAAAATTAAGCCTTTCAAGTATGCTAAAATATATATATTATGGAACCCGTCTAAATCGGATGTAAGGAGAATGATAATGGTAAATTGGACACGAGAAGAAAGATATAAAAAATTATCAGACATATCTGATGAAGCATACAATGAATTAATAGATAAAGTAAATGCGTCAAAATGGCGTCAAACTTTTCATATTCAACCAAAAACAGGATTGTTAAATGATCCAAATGGATTGGTTTATCATAATGGTGTTTATCATATATTTCATCAATGGTTTCCGCTTGGTGCAGTACATGGTTCGAAGTATTGGTATCATTATACAAGCAAAGATTTAATAGAATTTAAAGATGAGGGAATCGCTTTAGTGCCTGATACAGAATATGATAGTCACGGTGTATATTCGGGTAGTGCTTTTGATTATAATGGCAAGTTATATTTAATGTATACGGGAAATGTACGTAATGAAAATTGGGATCGTAAATCTGTCCAAATGATTGCTGAACAATTAGAAGATGGTACTTTTAAAAAGTTTGATCAACCAGCTATTCCAAACAAGCCAGAAGGATATACTGAACATTTTAGAGACCCTAAAGTATGGTTTGAGAATGAAAAATACTATGCAATATTTGGTATTCAAAGAGAGAATGAAACAGGTACGGCTGTTATATATGAATCTGAAAATATTCAAGATTGGAACTTTAAAGGCGAAATTGAAACACGACTGCAAAACTTCGGTTATATGTGGGAATGTCCAGATTTATTTAAGTTAAATGATAAAGATGTATTTATCTTTTCACCTCAAGGTATTGAAGCGGAAAATAACCAATTCGAGAACATCTATCAATCTGGTTATTTAATTGGTGATTTTGATATTGATACGTTGAAGTTTGAGCACCAAGAATTTCTTGAATTAGATCAAGGCTTTGACTTTTATGCCCCACAAACATTCTTAGATGAACATGGTGACAGAATTTTAATTGGTTGGATGGGTCTTCCTGAAATAGATTATGCTACAGATGAAGAAGGTTGGGCACATTGTTTAACGATTCCAAGAGTACTCACAATTGAAGATGATAAACTGAAACAAAGACCTATAAAAGCACTTGAAAAATTAAGAACAAATAAAGAAACTGCTGAAGGTTATGCTAATAAACATTCAGTTAAACTCCACCCATATGAAGGTAAACAATTTGAATTAATGATTGAGATACTAGAGAATGAAGCTAGCGAAATATACTTTGATTTAAGAGTTTCTAAAAAATGTTCAACGCAAATTATTTATAATACACGTTCTAAACAACTTACTTTAGATCGATTTGAAAGTGGTATTGTAAGTGAAGCGGTTGAGAAGACAACTCGTACAACAACTTTAGATAATGACTTAAAAGAGTTGAGAATTTATAGCGATACATCTAGTTTAGAAATTTTCGTTAACGATGGTGAAAAAGTATTAACAACGAGAATATTCCCTGATGAAGATGCTGTTAATTTCAGAACTTCTACAGAGTCTGGTCAAGTTTACTTGAAGTTTACGAAATATGACTTACAACTAAATAACTAAACGAATAAAAAACACTTGTTGTTCTGATACAGCAAGTGTTTATTTTAATATCAGTAAATTGTAAGAAATATGAATAAGTTATTACAAAATATTAATTCTGTGTAACATATGGCGTACAAGCATAGAAAACAAAGAAACATTCCTTTATACTTTAACTATTAATTAATGTAGAGGAGGGGAAGAATTTTTATGAAGATATTTAAAAATGCTATGATTTCAACATTACTATTATCTTCTATGGCATTTGGAGTAGCACACGGGAATAATACAGATGCAATAGAAAGCAATGAATCTAGTACAAAAGATACTTCTCCGAACACAACTCAAGAACAATCGAATCAAAATATAGAAGCACAGCAATCCAATAAAACTGATTCAAATAGCAAACAAAATAGTAAAACTGAGGAAACAACTACTGAACCGAAGTCAGAAGAAAATTCAAGCACTGAGGAACAGTCATCAGAAGAACCTACTAGAGATAAAAAGTCTGAACAAAAATCAGATGAACAGCCTAGTAAAGAAGAACCAACAACAGAAGAGCCAAAGACAGATGATAAACCAACTTCAGAGGAACCAACAACAGAAGAGCCAAAGACAGATGATAAACCAACTTCAGAGGAACCATCAACAGAAGAGCCAAGTACTGAACCAAAATCTGGCGAAAAACCGAGCACTGAAGAACCTTCAAGTAATGATAACAATCATCAAGTACCACCACCGAACCAATCCAATAGTGGGAAACCATCTTCTGAAGAACCTAAAACTAATGAACCAAATTCAAATAGCAATAATGATCAAAATGTAAATCAATATAAACCAACAATGCCAGCATATCCTAATACAAATGAAGTAGGGGATGGATATTACAATCCGCAATACACTGATGAAAAAGCGCCTAAATTTATACCTGGCCATTCAGAAGCATATTATAGTAAATTGGATGAAGATGTACTAGCGCTCGTAACAAGTAAAGTTGGTAGTAGACCTGATTTAGCACAACCAAAATTTAAAAAGACTAATAAAACGACAGAAACAACTTCAGTAGATGATGATACTAAAACAGAGACAACTCAAACTACAACAGAAAGTTTTGAAACAACTTCTGACGACAAAGGTGTTTCTAAACCATTCATCATTGGTATTTCAATCGCAATCGTACTAGTATTAGGAGTCATCATATTATTCATAATGCGAAGATTTTCAAAATCATAAATAAAATAAAAGTGAGTCTGGGACAGAAATGTTCTAGACTCTTTTTCATATTTTTAGAAATTGGGAGGCTGAATATTGCAAGTGAGGCGTGATAAGCAATGTTGGAGGACCTTGTATTTATCAAGACTGGACAAACAAGATAAATAAGCGCCTTGTATTTATCAAGACTGCCCAAACAAGATAAATAAGCGCCTTGTATTTATCAAGACTGCCCAAACAAGATAAATAGGAGCTCTGTATTTATCAAGACTGGTGAAACAAGATAGATAGACGCTATCTATGTTGCAAGACATACCAAACAAGCAACATAGAACTCCTGTATGTTGCAAGACTCCCTAAACAAGCAACATAGAACTCCTGTATGTTGCAAGACCCACCAAACAAGCAACATAGAACCTCACACTAATATTGATTTTTCCAAATAAAAGAGACTGGCATATAATGTAATGTCTCAGTCTCTTCTAGTATCTTGGGAGTAAACTTCTGTCTCGCACCAACTTTTTTATTAAAATTCACTTTGATCAATATTCTGTGTTGCTTTGTATAATGTTTCTATAATGGATTTTACAGTACCTTCTTCAAATGGAGATTGTAACTGAACAGATGCCATAATATCAATAAATGATTGTGAACCGCCAATTTGACATATTTTCAAGTAATCAGACCATGCTTGTTCTGGATCAGCTTCTTGTTTAATGAAAAATTGCATTGCACAAATTGTCGCTAATGTATAATCAATATAATAAAATGGTGATGCAAAAATATGACCTTGTCTATGCCAAAATGCACCATTTTCAAGATGTTGAATATTGTCATAGTCTACACTTGGGAAGTATTTATTTTCTAAATCTGACCAAGCTTTTCTACGTTCTTCTGAAGATATGTCTGGGTTCTCATAAACAAAGTGTTGGAATTCATCCACTGCTACACCGTACGGTAAGAATTTAATATTGTCTTCTAAGTGTGCTAGTTTAAATTTATCCGTATCTTTTTTGAAAAATAATGGCATCCATGGATAAGTTAAATATTCCATGCTCATTGAATGAATTTCACATGCCTCTGAAGTAGGGAAGTAATATTCGGGTACAGAATACTTCAAGCTTTCATATACTTGGAAAGCATGTCCGGCTTCATGGGTCATAACTTCAATATCACCTTGTGTGCCATTAAAGTTGGCAAAGATGAATGGTGATTTAAAATCATTAATGATTGTACAATATCCACCACTTTCTTTTCCTTTTTTAGCTTCTAAATCAAATAATTGTTTATCAATCATAAAATCTATAAAATGACCAGTTTCTTTAGAACGTTCATGGTACATTTTTTTAGCATTTTTCACGATTTCTTCTGTAGATATTTGTGGTTTAGGCGATCCAGTTTTAAAAGTGAAATTATTATCGTAAGCTTTTAAACTGTCAACGCCAATACGTTTCGCATGCTGAGATTTGATGTCTTCAGTAATAGGTACGACATGTTCTTTAACTTGCTCTCTAAAAATTTTTACATCATTTGCGTCGTAACCAATTCTTTGCATTCTATCATAGCCTAGTTGAACAAAGTTCTCGTATCCTAATTTTAGAGCTATTTCATGTCTTGTTTTTACAAGATCATCATAAATACGATCTAAATCCTCTAGATGATCTGCAAAAAACTGTTCTCTAGCTTTAAAAGCATCTTTTCTAATTTCTCTATCTTCGTTGATTAAGTACTTACTGAATTGTGATAAGTTCAAATGTTCACCGTTATAGTCAATATCTGCTGAAGCAATTAATTTATCATATTCGCTTACTAATTTATTTTCTTTAACAAGTAAGTCATTAATAGAAGGATTATATGTATTGAGAGCAACTTCTGCTAAAGAAAATAGTTGTTGTCCAAAATGCGCAATTAAATCATTTTTAAATTTAGATTTTAATAAAGATTGATAGAATAAATGGTCTAAATATTGTATTTTAGGCATTGTTTCATCAAAGAAATCTCTTTCTTTATTATAATATTCATCATTTGTATCGATAGATGCTCTTATGTAAGCTAAGTTATAATGCGTATCAGTATGGTTTCTAATTTTATTAATTTCATTAATCGCCTCAATTGCTTGATCGACCGTTTCTGCATTATCGAATTCATTTAATAATGATTTGGTTTGCTTTTCTTTTTCTTCAATATTGATTTGTTCATATTGATAATCTTTAAAAGTTAACGTCATGTTAAAACCTCCCTTAATAAATTTATTATAACATTTCTTTGTTGTAATTTTATTGAAAATTGCGAAAATAAAGGTAAAAGCATATAATATGAAATGAAAAGAGGTGTATATAAATGACTAAAAATAATGAACAATTATCTTTAGAAGTAGCAGCATTAACGAGGAAGACAAAAGAACTTGGAATTCCTATCATGATTGTATTTGAAGGTGTTCCCGCATCAGGTAAGACGAGACTATCAAATGAACTTCTTTTAACACTTGATGCTAAATACACACACTTTGTACCGATGAAATCACCTTCAGAAGACGATCTAAGATATCAATTTTTACAGAAGTATTGGAACAGTTTACCTTCAAAAGGGGATATCAATATTTATTTTAGAAGTTGGTATACATATTATATAGAATATCAAGCAAACAAAATAAAGCATTCTATATACAACAAATATCATGCGTTACGCAGACAAATCCAAGACTTTGAATCGATGGTCCAAGATGATGGCTATGAAATTATTAAGTTTTATATTGAGATTAGTGATAAAAAGAGAAAAGAACATTTAAAAGAAATGAAAGAAAATCCATTAACAAGTTGGAAAGCACAAGAATATGAAAGTGCTATTAATGATGATGTATATCATAAAGAAATGCATAAAATACTGAAAGCATCGCCTGATGAATGGGAAATCATTGATTATACGGAGAGAGAAGAAGCTATCAATTTGATGTATAAACATATCATCAATCGTTTGAACAAAGCGATTAAACTACATAAAAAGAAAGACAAAGTAATTGATGGCGATTTTACAGAAGATTTTAAAACAGACCTATTTGATCAATCTATAGATAAAGTAAATAAAAAGACATATAAATCTCTTATAGGTGACTTGCAAGATAGACTGAAAGAATTGCAATTTGCATTATACGAAAGAAAAATTCCGTTAATATTAGTATACGAAGGCATGGATGCAGCCGGTAAAGGTGGCAATATTAAAAGAGTTAGAGAAAAATTAGATCCAACCGGTTATGAAGTAAATGCAATAAGTGCGCCAACAGACGTTGAGTTGAATCATCATTACTTATGGAGATTTGCTAAAGATATGCCAAGAAGCGGCCACATTGAAATATTCGATAGAAGTTGGTACGGAAGAGTATTAGTCGAAAGAGTAGAAGGATTTGCTACTAAAAAAGAATGGAAACGTGCCTATGAAGAAATCAATCAATTTGAGAAAATGTGGACAGACGAAGGTGCAATTATTCTAAAATTCTTCTTAACTTTAGATAAAGATGAACAATTAAGAAGATTTAAAGAACGAGAAGAAACACCAGAAAAACAATGGAAAATCACAGACGAAGATTGGCGAAATAGAGAAAAATGGGATCAATATATCGAAGCAAGTCATGATATGATTAAATTCACAAACACAGATCATGCACCATGGCTTGTCGTACCGGCTGACAATAAAAAATCAGCTAGAATCGAAGTTATCAAATACATTATTAAAAAATGTGAAGAAGTATTATGGGCGTCAAACAATATTAGAGTATGTTAGGGACAGAATTCTGAGAAATGTCCATAAGATGGGGCATATCTAATTGTCAGAATTTGAAATAATGGAAGTTAGCCACCCTCCAAATACAAAAAAATAAGCATATCACTTAAGACTGAGTTCTTCAGTTCGGTGATATGCTTATTTATTTACACTTAGCTATACATGCTCAAGATTGTATGATATATCAGTTGTGAAATTTGAGATTGTTTCTCTAATTGTTCGTTTACTTGATCTTTAAATACAATTTGTCCTAAAACAACTATTCCGTTCATTCCCATATGTGCAACCATTGGTACGATGATACGTTTCGTTAATACATAAAGTCCGCTAAATACAGTTCCCATTACAACATATATTAATGTATGTTCTGGATCTGAATGTGCTAATGAGAAGATAAAAGAACTGACTAATACTGCAACGATAAAGCTTAACCACTTAGGTGCTTTAATCATATTGTATATCTCTCCGAAAATTAATTTACGGAATATTAATTCTTCTAATATTGGACCTGCTAATACGATATAAACGATTAATATATGTGATTGTTGTGCAATCTTCATGAGATTTTGAGTATTGCCACTTTCTACTGGTTGATTAAATATATATGTATTAATCAAAGCGGCGATGATTTGTCCAAGCATGGCCATTATAATACCTGCAACACACCAGAAAATCACGTATACCCATGGTTCTTTCTTCTGTTGTTCTAATCGAGTTGGATTTTTAATATTTGAGTTCATATACCATAATAATAAAACAGTAATGATAGCTGTTGTTGCCATCCAAGTTAAGCTGATTTCTAACCTTGTGACTTTAGATAATCCTGAATCAGCGTATAAACTATTTGGAATAATTGCGATTGTTTGTACAACGCCAAATAGTAATAGGGTAGCAATATTAACAGTTAATCGATTAAATTGCATTTTCAATTCCTCCAAAAATAAACATGTAAACATTGTACCTTATTTAGCAGAAAAAGAGAAAAATTTAAGTTATATTGCTTGTAATTTTGACCAAATTTGATTATTATAAAAATGTAGTTAGCACTTAAGTATAAAGAGTGCTAACATTATTAGCGCCAAGGAGGATTTTATAAATGTTAAAACCATTGGGAGATAGAATTATTATTGAGAAAACAGAAACAGAACAAACTACAGCTAGCGGGATTGTATTGACAGATTCAGCTAAAGAATCATCTAACGAAGGAAAAGTTGTTGCTGTTGGACCAGGTAAGCGTCTAGAAGATGGTACAAGACTTACTGTAGATGTTGCTGTAGGTGATCAAGTTGTATATCAACAATACGCAGGAACAGAAGTTAAACGTGATAAAGAAACATATATTATCCTTTCAGAAGATGACATTTTAGCAGTTATTGAATAATTTAGATAATATTTTTGAAGATATTTTATGGAGGTTTTTATAAATGGCTAAAGAACTAAAATTTTCAGAAGACGCTAGACGTTCTATGCTTGCTGGTGTTGATAAATTAGCAAATGCAGTTAAAGTAACTTTAGGACCTAAAGGACGTAACGTCGTTTTAGATAAAAAATTCACTTCACCATTAATCACAAATGATGGTGTTACAATCGCTAAAGAAATTGAATTACAAGATCCATATGAGAATATGGGTGCTAAATTAGTTGCAGAAGTTGCGAACCAAACAAATGATGTTGCAGGTGACGGTACAACTACAGCAACTGTCTTAGCTCAAGCGATGATTCAAGAAGGTTTAAAAAACGTAACTAGTGGTGCAAATCCAGTTGGTATTCGTGAAGGTATTGATAAAGCAGTTAAAGTAGCTTTAGAAGAATTACACAATATCTCACAACCAGTTGAGAAAAAAGAAGAAATTGCACAAGTTGGTTCTATTTCTGCTGCTGATGAAGAAATTGGTAAATTTATTTCAGAAGCAATGGAAAAAGTAGGTAATGACGGTGTTATTACTATTGAAGAATCTAAAGGATTCAGCACAGAATTAGAAGTTGTTGAAGGTATGCAATTTGATAGAGGATATACTTCTCCATACATGGTGACAGATTCAGACAAAATGACTGCTGAATTAGAAAATCCTTACATCTTAATTACAGATAAAAAGATTTCTTCATTCCAAGATATTTTACCTATCTTAGAAAAAATCTTACAAACAAATAGACCAATTTTAATTGTTGCTGACGATGTTGATGGCGATGCATTAACAAACTTAGTATTAAACAGATTACGTGGTACATTCACAGCAGTAGCAGTTAAAGCGCCTGGATTTGGTGACCGTCGTAAAGCAATGTTAGATGACTTAGCAATCTTAACTGGTGGTCAAGTGATTACTGATGACTTAGGTCTAGACTTAAAAGAAACAACTCTAGATATGCTTGGTGAAGCAGGTAAAGTTCAAGTTACTAAAGACGACACTACAATTGTTGAAGGTCAAGGTGACTCAGTAAACATCGACGCTCGTGTTGGTCAAATTAAAGCTCAAATTGAAGAAACAACTTCAGACTTTGATCGTACGAAATTACAAGAACGATTAGCTAAATTAGCAGGTGGCGTTGCAGTTATCAAAGTAGGTGCTGCAACTGAAACAGAATTAAAAGAACGTAAATTAAGAATTGAAGATGCTTTAAACTCTACACGCGCTGCAGTTGAAGAAGGTATTGTAGCAGGTGGTGGTACAGCATTAGTATCTATTTATAATAAAGTAGCTGAAGTTGAAGCAAAAGGCGATGTACAAACTGGTGTGAACATTGTGTTGAAAGCTCTTGAAGCACCATTACGTCAAATCGTTGAAAATGCTGGTTTAGAAGGCTCAATTATAGTTGAAAAACTTAAAAACGCTGACGAAGGTATTGGTTACAATGCAGCAACAGACGAATGGGTAAATATGTTAGATGCAGGTATTGTCGATCCAACAAAAGTTACACGTTCAGCATTACAAAATGCAGCATCTGTAGCAGCAATGTTCTTAACTACTGAAGCAGTAGTAGCAGACATTCCAGAAGAAGAACCAGCAGCACCAGATATGGGCGGCATGGGCGGAATGCCAGGTATGATGTAATTCGGTGAATATAACCGACATTACTAGCTAAGAGATATGTATAATCCCCTTTCTAAATGGTATTAAACCATATGGAAAGGGGATTTTTATGTTAAAATGAATCTAATTTGTATTAAAGGAGTAGAAAATATGATTAGACCTGCTGTTAAAGAAGATGCGAAAAAATTAAGTGAGTTAATGTTTATGATTTGGCATGATATGGAGCTACCTTTAGTTGTTCAAAATGATAAAGAAACTGTTTTAAGATTACTTGAACAAGCGAGTGTTGAAAGTGAATATAGAAACCATTATAAACATAGTCAGGTATTTGAAATTGATGGAAAAGTAGCAGGCTTTCTTAATTGCTATAGTGGTACTGACGAAAAACAACTTGAAGAAAATTGGCACAATATTGAATTTAAAGATTCATTTAAATTAGAAGGAACGCCGTTACCTGAACAAGAAGCGGATAATGGTGATTTATATATTGATTCAGTTGCGGTCTTTTCAGAATATAGGGGTAGAGGTATTGCCTCTAAACTTATAGAAGATGCATTTGTACGAGCTAAAGAAAGAGGATTTAAACAAGTATCATTAAATTGTGAATTTGATAATGAAGGTGCAATGAAACTATATGAGAAATTAGGATTCAAACCATCATATGATCGAAAACTAAGTGGACATGACTACAAATATATGATTAAACATTTATAATAAACTAAAAAAGTAACATCGGTTGATAATATTAGCCGATGTTACTTTTATTTTTTTCAATATCAAGCAAGATTTCTTTTCGTTCTATGCCACTAGAATAACCACCAATTGAACCATCGGCAGCTATCACACGGTGACAAGGTACAAGAATCGTTATAAAGTTCTTACCATTTGCATTTGCGACAGCACGAAAAGCAGTAGGTTTACCAATATTCTCAGCTAACTGCTTATAAGATATCGTTTCGCCAAATGGAATATCACATAAAGCACGCCACACTTTTTGTTGAAAAGGTGTACCAAAATTAAAATGGATAGGTGTTGTAAAAGTAGAAAGATTACCTTCAAAATAAAGATTTAATTCCTCTTCAAGTTTATCTAAAACATGATTACTTTCATCATTACTTTCTGAATTAAGTTGTTTACGTACAATTTGTAATTCCTCTTCTAACGAAGGCTTATTCGTAAAATGTAGCATTAATAAATACTCATTATTAGCAATTGCTAACATTTCACCAGCATTCGTTTGAATTAACTTTTGATATAAAGCCATAATCATCACTCCTAATGAGAGTTTAACATATAGACAACTCATACTTTATGAATTTGAATAAAAATATATGTTCATATACAATTATGGTAATAAGTTTGAAAGGGTGATGTATTATGATGGCTTTAAATCAATTGTTTCTTGTTAACTTAAGTATGGGTGGCCATAATTCCTAATTTATATAAATGGGGAGTTAAATGAAAATAGAACAATTAGGTATTAAAGAAGAACAATTATCATATTATAAGAATAATTTTAGTGATGAATTTAAAATTGGAAGAATATCTTTCGTCTCTAAAAATCATTTTAAAGTCATAACAACCACAAGTCAGTATAAAGCAGAAATTACACAAAAATTAGTTAATCAAAATTTGATACCTGCTATAGGAGACTGGGTTGTCGTTAATGAACTAGATGATTTTAAATTGATAATTGATATATTACCAAGAACTAGTGAGCTAAAACGTCAATCTAAAAAACATGAATCACTTGACCAATATATAGCAACGAATATTGATGAAGTGTTTATTGTAATGGGACTAGATGGCGACTTTAATTTAAACAGGTTAGAAAGATACGTGATTCAAATTAAAGAAAGTGGTGCATTATCTGTTATCATATTGAATAAGATGGACACTGCTCACGATTATAAAGAAAAAGTTCAATTAGTTAGTAGAAGATTAAGTAATGTCCCAATTATCACAACTAGTGTGCTTAAAAATATTAATATGGATCAAATTACGAAAAGGTTCTATAAAGGTATGACAGCAACACTAGTAGGTTCGTCGGGTGTCGGAAAATCGAGTATAGCGAACTATTTAGTTGGCAAAGATATTTTAAAAACTCATTCAACAAGAGAAGATGACCAAAAAGGGAGACATACAACAACTCATAGAGGTTTGTATTTGATTCAGCCTAACGGTGTAATAATTGATACACCTGGAATGAGAAGCTTAGGTCTTTCAGTGGATAAAGATAATATAATAGACAGTTTTGAAGATATTAAATTACTCTCACAAAACTGTAAGTTTAGTGATTGTACACATGAAACTGAACCTGGATGTAAAGTTCAAGAAGCTTTAAAAAATGGTGATTTAGATATAAGTCAATATAACAACTATCTAAAACTTAAAAAAGAAATTGCTTATAACAACTCGAAAGCATCTAAAAAAGCGACAGCTGAAAAGAAAAAACAATGGAAATCATTAACTAAAATGAATAGAAATAAACCAAAATATTAAACGAACTATTAAACAGAATTCTTCAATAGAAGAGTTCTGTTTTTTCTATGTTATAGGTACAGTCATTTCACCAGCATTCGTTTGAATTAACTTTTGATATAAAGCCATAATCATCACTCCTAAAGAAAGTTTAACATATAAAAATTTGATTGACTTTAGATTACTAAATGATAATATAATAATTAAACAGATGAGTTTAGCAGGAATTGAGGGAGATGTTTTTATGAAGAGATACATATTTTTAGCTTTGACACTTATTTTATCAGTTGTGCTAGCGGCTTGTGGAAATAATGATGACAAAGAAAAGAAGGAAATTACAATTGCTACATCACCGGGACCTTATAGTGAGTTGTTTTTGAAAGGTATTAAACCTGAATTAGAGAAGAAAGGTTATACTGTTAAAGATAAAGACTTCACTGAATTACTACAAGCTGATGTTGCTTTGCAAGAAGGTAGTGTGGATGTTAACGTTGATCAACATAAAGCGTATATGGATACATTTAATAAGGAAAGAGATGCAGATTTAACAAATATTACTAAAATACCAACAGTACCTGCACAAATATTCTCTAATAAAAATAAAAATCTTAAAGGTATTAAAGAAGGAGATACAATTGCGATACCACAAGATCCATCAAATGCAGCAAGAGCTTATCGTTTATTAGAAAAAGCAGGATGGATTAAATTAAATGCAGATAAGAATGATATTAAAATCACGAAGAAAAATATTTCTGATAATCCAATGAATCTTAACATCAAAACGATGGATTCTGCTAATATTCCTAGAATTTTAGACGAAGTTGATTATGCAGTTATACCAGGTTCAATTGTTTACGCTTCGAAAGTTGAACCAGCCAAAGGACTTCTAAAAGAAGATTTAGTAGAAGATTTATATTTACAAGTTGTTGTAGATAGTAAAAATAAAGATGCTAAATGGGTTAAAGATATAAAAGAGGCATATCAATCAAAAGGATTTAAGAAAGTATTAGATAAAGAAAATAAAGATGATTATTGGAAAATACCAAAGCAATCATAATATAAATATAGAGACTGGGACATTACCTTATGTTCCAGTCTCTATATTTTTTTACTTCTTTCTATTAGCTTTTTTGCGGTCGCCATTTCTACTTATAAATGCGGCTATTAAAAATAATATTGAAGCGAATGTAAATTGAATGCCTGAGTTGCCGCTTATTTGAATGCCTATTCCAATAATTAAGCAGATTATAGCTAAACCGACAAGAACTTTTGTAATTGTAGACATATGTTTTGCTCCTTTGCTTTATTTATTATATCAATTATTTCTTTGTTATCCAAAAAGGGATGATTTTCTAAAATTAAATGATGAAATTTAGTGAACACACTTTTAATTTTCATAATTCTCGTCTAGTATAGAAGTATCATAACAATGAAAGAGGATGACTTTCTATGAACCCACTAGCATTAGAATTAAATGAACAACTGAAAAAAGAATATCCTGTTGTATTAGATATGCTTTCCGATTTAGGTAAATCTATTTATTATCCAAAGGGTATTTTATCACAATCTGGAGAAGCAAAAGGTACAAAGTATAATGCAACAATCGGTATGGCAACTACTGATGAAGGTATTATGTACACAGATGCTTTATATAATCAATTTGGTGACCAAGATCCAAGTGATATATTCCCATATGCACCGCCACAAGGTGATGAACGTTTACGTACATTATGGCAACAGAAAATTTTAAAAGACAATCCTGATTTAAGTGCTGATGATATTTCTAAACCAGTCGTAACAAATGCATTAACACACGGATTATCTTTAGCTGGAGACTTATTTGTAGATGCCCAAGATACAATTTTATTACCTGAACATAACTGGGGTAACTATAAATTAGCTTTTGGTGTAAGACATAGTGCTAACATTGAAACTTACAAAGCTTTTGAAGAAGATGGCAGTTACACTTTAGAATATTTCAAACATGCTTTAGAACAATATAATAAAGAAAAAGTTATTCTCGTGTTAAACTTCCCAAATAACCCAACTGGTTATACACCAGTAGTTGAAGAAGTTAAAGAAATGGTTGAAGCTATTAAACAATTAGCTGATAAAGGTACGCAAGTCATTACATTAGTGGATGATGCTTATTATGGATTGTTCTTTGAAGATGTTTATAAACAATCTGTATTTACAGCATTAACAGCGTTAAATCACGAAAATATTATGCCGGTTAAAATTGATGGCGCAACTAAAGAATACTTCTCATGGGGCTTCCGTGTTGGTTTCTTAACATTTGGTAGTCAAAATGATGTTGTTAAAGATGTATTAGTTGCTAAATTAAAAGGTTTAATTAGAAGTAACTTATCAAGTTGTTCTTTACCTAGCCAAACTGCAATTATTCATGCAATGGAAGATCCTTCTTTCCAAGATCAAGTTGATCATAACGTGAATATTCTAAAAGAAAGATATGAAGTAACGAAAGAAGTCGCATATCGTGATGAATTTAAATCATTATGGACGCCATATGCATTTAATTCAGGTTACTTTATGGCACTTAAAGTGTTAGATGTAGACCCTGAGCAATTGAGATTACATTTAATTGATAAGTATAGTATCGGTATTATTGCTTTAAATAAAACTGATATTCGTATTGCATTTAGCTGTATTGAAAAATCTGATATAGAACATGTATTTGAATCTATCGCTAAAGCAATCAATGACTTAAAATAATAAAATTAATCAGAGTGTGTATATACAATGTGTATACACACTCTGTTTTTTTATGCCTAAAAACGTTGATTTATAAGCTTTCTATTAAATGAGTTTGACAAATATGTATATAGTGTATATACTGTTTATACACAGTTAGAGAGAGGGAGGTTAAACATGAAGATTCTACTTCAAAATAATAGTAATCAGCCTATTTATGAACAGATTAAAGAACAAATCAAAGCACAAATATTACAAGGTAAAGTAGAACCGGGTGCTTCATTACCTTCTATGAGAGAGTTAGCAAGTGATTTAGGTGTCAGTTTAATAACAACTAAACGTGCATATGTTGATTTAGAACAAGAGCAATTTGTCACGACCATAAGAGGGAAAGGTACTTTTGTAAAATCACAAGATCCCTCAATCATGAAAGAAAAACAATTTATTGTTATAGAGGATTTAGCAAGAGATTTAACTAAACAAGCAAAGTTAATCGGAATGGATGTTAAAGAACTCAATGAAATCGTTAATTTGATTTATGAGGAAGGTGAATAAAATGGACAATGCGATAGAGGTTAAAAATTTAAATTTTAATCATAAAAATCTTAAATTATCAGATGTTAACTTTGAAGTACGTAAAGGTTATGTAACAGGATTTATTGGTGCAAATGGTGCAGGTAAAACAACGATTATACGTATTATTATGGGTCTACTTAAAGAACAAAATGGAGATTTAAAAGTACTTGGAGAATATTTAAGTGAGAACCCAGTTGATATTAAAAATAAAATCGGCTTTGTCTATTCAGAATTATATATGTATGAAAACTGGAATATTAAAACAATCGAGAAAGTCGTCAGTAAATATTATAAAGAATGGGACCACGATGTATTTGAAGGTTATATTAATGAATTTAAATTACCTTATAAACAAAAGATTAAGCAATTTTCAACAGGTATGAAAATGAAATTGTCGTTAGCAATCGCATTAAGTCACCATGCTGAACTTTACATTCTAGATGAACCAACTGCAGGACTTGATCCAGTCATACGTAATGAAGTGCTTGAAATTTTACAAAGAGAATTAATAGATGAAGAAAAAACAATCTTTTTCTCTACACATATTATTTCAGATTTAGAGAAAATCGCTGATTATATTGTCTATTTGAAAAATGGATCCATTGTTATTAATGAAAGTGTAGAAGATTTAACGGATGGTTATCGAATCATCAAGGGAGACCAATCTATACTTGATGATGAATTAAGATCGTTATTAATCAGTGTGAAAGAAACGAATACAGGTTTCTCAGGATTAACAAGACAAAGTTCGGTATTTGTTGAGTTATTTGGAAATGAAGTAGTCGTTGAAACACCGTCAATAGAGGATATCATGGTAAGAATTGAGAAAGATCAATTCGATAAGGAAGTGGTATAAATGAAAGCTGTTTTCTACCGAAACTTTCAATATGAGAAAGGATACTACTTACTTTATTTAATCTGCTTCGGATTAGTATTTATAACGAAATTTACTGTGTCTTTTCAAAGTATAGAACTCATGAATGTATTAGCGGTTTATTTTGTCGCAGTTGTTTCAGTACACAGTATTAATCATGCGATATTTTTAAATAAACAAAGTAGTCAAATCTTTTATATGAGTTTACCGATTTCTAAAGTTGATATTGTAAGAGGGCATTATTTATATAACTTATTAGTAACAGGTATTTCATTTATGATGATCATGATCATAGCATTCGTAAAGCAAGACACAATATTTATACAAGCAGGGTTATTTATTATAGCAACGAACTTGTTTACGTTAAGCATTGTTTATCCAACATTTGCACATTTAAATATTAATCAATTAGGTGCTTGGATATTAGTTGCTATGTATGGGATATTCACAATGTTTTACTTTGGGATATATTCGAATCGACATTATCCATTTGCTGAGGCATTTGGTTGGAAAATATTTTTATACTATACACCAGCAATCATATTGTTAATCGTTGCAATCGTATGGTCGATTCAGTTTAGTAGAGCTATCAAACTAGCTAAACAAGATCAAATTACGGTTTATGGAGGTATAAAATGAAGGCAATCTTATATAGAAACTTAATTTTATCAAAATCATACCTATATTTAATGTTAGCTACAGCATTGTTACTACCATTAATAGTCGTATTACCTCTTAATGGATTTATTAAAATAGGTATATTAGGAATAATCGTTGTTATGATCCATATTGTGTTCTTAGTACCAATGTATTTTCTATTCAATAGAATCAATAAAAATCATTCTGAATATACATTTTTAAGTTTACCTGTTAAGCAATCAACAGTGATTAATGCTCATTATTTAACAGGATTAATATTTATTTTATTCACACAATTACTACTTGGTTTATGTACGATTGTAGCATTTTTAATACAAGAACCAGGCATGGAAGTTTCATATGACATTTCAGGCATGTGTTTAAGCATTGCAGGGAATTTGTTGACGATTAGTTTAATCTTACCATTTGCAGAGTATAAAAGATTGATCAAAATTCCTATTATATTTTGGATGATTATAGTCGGTGCAATTGTACCAAACTCAATACAGTTTATAGATTATGTGCTTAAATTCTTTTCAGTACAATCGCATATATTTAAAACACATGATATGTCAATATTCTTAGGCTGTTCCATCATTCTATTTATCGTCAGTTATATCATTTCAATCAATAAAGCGCGTAAACATGCAATTACAATTTAAAGGAGAGGTGAATAATCGTGAAATTAAATAACATACAAAAGTATTACGGTAAGCAACATATCCTCAAGAATATTGACTTTGATTTTGGGGATAGCCAAATTGTCGGATTGATCGGTAAAAATGGTGTAGGTAAAACAACTTTAATGAAAATTATGAACCAGAATATTATGAAATATGAAGGGGATTTCAACAAAGAAAATAGTGACAAAGTGGGTTATTTAATAGAAAATCCTAAATTATATTTAAATAAAACAGGCTATTATAATTTAAACTTCTTTAGAAATGTATTAGGGACTAATGTTGATGATAATTATATCAATATGTTAATCGAGTCATTTGGCATTAAGCCTTATATCGACAAAAAAGTAAAAAAATATTCAATGGGTATGAAGCAGAAACTATCTATTGCAGTTGCGCTTATGAATAAACCACAATATTTGATTTTAGATGAACCAACTAACGGAATGGATCCAGACGGTTCGATTGACGTCTTAAAAACATTAGAAAAAGTAAGTAAAGATTTGAATATTAAAGTACTCATTTCAAGTCATAAGTTAGAAGATATTGAATTAATATGTGATAGAACAGTATTTATGAAAGATGGTGCAATCGTTGAAGATTATGATATGAAAGCTCAATCTAAAGACGTGACTAAATTTATTTTTGATCATTCAAACTATAATGAAGCACTTAATCTTCTTACGATGAATTACAAAGTAGTAACAAGTAATAAACAAGAATCGATTATTTCAGTAGAAGCACTGGAAGATTATCAAGAAGTGTTAAAAGCATTAAGCGCTAAAAATATTTATCCTAAGTTTATTCAAAATAATAAAACGACTTTAAGAGATCAATACTTTAATATTAACAAAGGAGTTGAAGTATCATGAATATCGCCCAACATGTAAAATATGATTTAACGAGAATATTTAAAAGTCCATTAGGCTATTTAGGATTTCTCATTTCATTGTTTCCAGGAATAGCCATCATGATTTCTGTTAAAACGTTAGATGGACCATTTGATGCACAAGTTGTATTGGCTATGTTCTTCATATTTGGTGGACTTGTATTATTAATGTTCTCTATTAGAACGATAGTACGTGATATGCAGTATGGTACGATTCAGTTGTTTTTAAATTCTAAAACAAATAGAGTGAAGTATTTATACGGTAAGTTACTATCAATTATCGGCATTGTTATTATATTTACGATTTTAGGTACGCTATTTACATTATTAGCATCAACTATAATTGATGCAGGCGAATTAAGTGTATATGACTATTTCAAAATGTTTGGTGAATTTCTACTTATCATGCTATTTTACGGAACATTATTAAATATTCTAAATTTATTAACTGGTAAATCAGCAGTTGTTTATACTACTGCCATCATATTGATATTATTTTTACCTAACATCTTTGATGCATTGATTTTTATTCCTGAAATAGGGGAAGATTTATCAAAAATGATGAAATACAATCCTTTAGACTTTTTACCTAAAATATTGAATCAAGGTTTACTAACAATGAAAGTATCACAAATATGGATATCTGTAGCATGTATTGCTGTATTCACAGGTATCAATCATTACATGATAAGAAATAAGAATATTTAATGGTTTATCCCTCATTTCTATGTTAAATTTAACTTATTAGACATAAGAATGAGGGATATTTTTGGGTAAAAAATTTATTAAACATTATATCATTATTGGTATAATATGTATTGTTGCAAGTTTCTTTTTCCACGGTACACCTAGCTCATTAATGATCGGAGCTGGACTAGGATTTTTCCTAACAGCCGTATTAGCAAAGTTTGAAAAAGAAGATAAAGTTGATGAACATCCAGATAAATTAAAAGATAAAAATGAAAAAAAGTAGCTACTACATCTTGTGGTAGTTACTTTTTATGAAATTGAGGGGGGTGAATCTATGTTACGTAGTTTACTATTCAAAAAGCTCGAACAAAAAGAACAAGATATGATTAAGCATTATCAATATTTACATCAATATCCTGAACCGTCATTTAATGAAGTGAAGACATCACAATATATAGAAGCATTTTATGAAAATAAAGACGTCGTTATACATAATCGTATTGGTGGTAATTACGGACTGATTGTAGAGATTGAAGGCAGTTTACCGGGAAGAACAATTGCATTACGAGCAGACTTTGATGCTTTAAATATTACTGAAGATACGGGATTACCATTTAGTTCTAAAAATAAAGGCTGGATGCATGCTTGTGGGCATGATGCACATACTGCATATTTGTTAATACTTGCGGAATGTTTGATTGAACTTAAAGAGCATTTACCTGGCAAGATTATAATTATCCATCAACATGCCGAAGAGTTAGCACCAGGTGGCGCAATTGACATGATGCAGTCAGGATATTTAAATGGTGTGGACGAAATCTATGGTATTCATTTATTCCCTGATTATACACCTGATGTTATTTCATATAGGAAAGGTCCTACAATGGGTGGTCGATCATTATTTCACCTTAAAGTTAAAGGAAAAGGTGGACATGGATCAAGTCCACACCTAGCGAATGATGCAATTATGGCAGCAAGTACTTTCGTAACGAATGTTCAAACCGTTGTTTCGAGAAGGTTGAATCCATTTGATATGGGTGTTGTAACGATTAGTTCATTTAATGGTTTAGGATCATTAAATGTTATCCAAGATAGTGTGGAATTAGCTGGTGATGTAAGATATATGGAAAGCCGTATAGGTCATCAAATCCATGATGAAATCGAGCAGTTAATTAGAGGATTAGAAGATACATTTAATATTCAATGTGAGTTTAAATATGAATTAGATTGTATTCCACTAGTCAATCACTATAAACAAACAGATTATTTAATAGATATTTTGGCAACGAGTCAAGGTGATTATTTTGAATCTTTAAAAGAACATGAACAATTAACGAGTTCTGAAGACTTTGCGATATATCTTGAGAAAATACCAGGTACATTTTTCTTTGTCGGATGTAAACCATATGGAATTGAGAAAGCGCATTTTAACCATAGTCCAAAATTTGTCGTAAATGAAGATGCTTTATTAACGGCGAGTAAAGCATTAGGGGAAGTTGTACTAAATCGATTATCAATAGAATAGCGTTATATATATAAGAGTTTGGGATTAAAAAAATCCTGAACTCTTTTTTTGTATTTTAAAAAATAAGCAGTAACCGTTTACAAATAATTCGAAAACGTTTACAATAACTTGTATACAAGTATACGAAGTTTGGAGGTATTTTATGAAACATCATTATCATTATCCAAGCGAATGGTTAAAGCATCGTTCAACGGGAGAGCAAGTAGCGAGTGAACTTAGACTAGCAATTATAAGTAAGATTATAGAAGAAGGCGATAAGTTAAGTGAAAATAAAATTGCTCAACAATTTGAAGTGAGTCGATCGCCAGTAAGAGATGCACTTAAACTCCTGCAACAAGATGGGCTTATATCTTTAGAACGTATGGGAGCAGTTGTTATGGGGTTATCTAAAGCTAACCAAAAAGAAATATATGATATTAGGTTAATGTTAGAGTCATTTGTATTTGAAAGATTACTCGTTGAAAATAATGAAGAAGTGATTAAACAGCTGAATAAAATATTAAAAATGATGACTGTAGCTGTTGAATTTGAAGATGCAGATGAATTCACGAGATTGGACCTACAATTCCATGAATCGATGATCACTGCTATTCACCATCAATACATTGAAATGATATGGCATAATTTAACGCCTGTTATGGAATGTTTAGTTTTAATTTCAATGAGAAAAAGAATGCAGAATGAACCTGAAGATTTTAAAAGAGTTATTCATAACCATAAAGTATATATTGAAGCGATTGAAAATAAAGACAGAAATAAAATGAAAGAAGCATTTCATTTAAATTTCGATGACGTTGATGAACAAATTGATGTCTTGTGGAATTCTCAAACTAATATAGATAGAAAGTAGGATTTTGTAATGAAATATATGATTGGTGTAGATATTGGTACAACGAGTACTAAAGCTGTTATTTATGATAGCGAAGGGAACTTTTTGAAAAAACATAATATAGAATATCCAATGACGACCCATGAGATTGGCGTTGCAGAAGAAAGTCCTGCAGAAATATTCGACGCTGTACTATTTACAGTAAAAAAAGTGATTAGAGAAGTTGGTGCTAAGCCAGAAGAAATCAAATTATTAAGTTTCAGTAGTGCGATGCACAGCTTGATAGCAATGGATAAAAACAATCAGCCATTAACTGAATGTATCACTTGGGCAGATAATAGAGCAAGTGAATACGCAGATAAGATTAATAATGAACATAACGGTATAGAAATATATAAAAGAACGGGTACACCCATTCATCCAATGTCTCCATTATCAAAAATTTATTGGTTAAAACATGAACATGCCGATATATTTAAAAACACTGAGAAATGGATAGATATTAAGACTTATGTATTCTATCAATTATTTGAAACATACGTTATGGACCACTCAATTGGTTCAGCGACGGGTATGATGAATTTGAATACATTAAATTGGGATAAAGATGTCTTAAACTTACTTGAAATTAATGAAACGCAATTACCAGAATTAGTGTCAACAACACATATTATGAAGCAAGTTAAAAAGAATTATGCTGATATTATGGGCATCAATGAAGATACACCGATTGTAATCGGCGCTTCAGATGGCGTATTGTCCAATTTAGGTGTTAATAGCTATCGTGAAGGAGAAGTAGCCGTAACGATTGGAACGAGCGGTGCTATTAGAACAATTATTGATAAACCAAAGACAGATGATAAAGGAAGAATATTCTGTTACGTATTAACGGAAGATCACTATTGCATCGGTGGACCAGTGAATAACGGTGGTGTCGTTCTAAGATGGTTAAGAGATGAATTGTTAGCAAGTGAAGTTGAAACAGCTAAAAGACTTGGCGTTGATTCATATGACGTTTTAACTAAGATTGCAAGTAGAGTTAAACCTGGGGCAAATGGTTTGTTATTCCATCCGTATTTAGCTGGTGAAAGAGCACCGCTTTGGAATGCGAATGCAAGAGGCAGTTACTTTGGTTTGACACTGTCTCATAAAAAAGAACATATGATACGTGCTGCGTTAGAAGGTGTTCTACTTAATTTATATACAGTGTATCTTGCTTTAATAGAAGT
Source organism: Mammaliicoccus sp. B-M6 (assembly GCF_022386965.1). Taxonomy (NCBI): domain Bacteria; kingdom Bacillati; phylum Bacillota; class Bacilli; order Caryophanales; family Staphylococcaceae; genus Mammaliicoccus; species Mammaliicoccus sp. B-M6. Next base: position 98,679 of record NZ_JAJNHJ010000004.1, on the reverse strand, counting down.
GATGGATAAAGCGCCTGAACAAATTAAAGCAACAGGTGGATTTGCTAAGAGTGAGGTATGGCGCCAAATGATGGCAGATATATTTGATACTTCTGTTGAAGTACCAGAAAGTTACGAAAGTTCATGTTTAGGTGCTTGCATATTAGGACTAAAAGCTATTGGGGAAATTGAGGATTTTGAAGTTTTAAACAAAATGGTCGGTAAAACATATCAACATGAACCTAATCAAGAGAATGTCGATATTTACCAATCGTTAATTCCGATTTATATCAATTTAAGTCGTAAATTAAATGAAGAATACGATTTAATCTCAGAATTTCAATCAACACATTCATAAGGAGATGTTTATATGTTTTCAGATATTGCACCATTATTAATTGTCGCACTCGCAATTGTTATATTATTAGGTTTAATTATGTGGTTAAAACTTAACACATTTGTATCTCTGATTATCACAGCTATGTTAACTGGTATTATGCTTGGTATGCCACTAAGCAAAGTTATCGGCACAATTGAAACAGGAATGGGCTCTACACTCGGTCACATTGCTTTAATATTTGGTCTCGGTGCTATGTTAGGTAAGTTACTAGCAGACGGGGGCGGTGCAACTAGAATTGCACATACATTGATTAATAAATTTGGTCAAAAACGTATTCAATGGGCAGTTGTAACAGCATCATTTATTATTGGTATAGCTTTATTCTTCGAAGTAGGGTTAGTACTATTAATTCCGATTGTCTTTACAATTGCTAAAGAATCTAAAGTTTCAACATTATACTTAGGTATTCCAATGACAGCTGCATTATCTGTTACACATGGATTTTTACCACCTCATCCAGGTCCAGTCATGATCGCTAAAGAATTTGGTGCAGATATTGGTCAAGTATTACTATTCGGCTTTATTGTTGCAATACCAGTAACAATTATTGCAGGTCCTATTTTTACAAAATTTGCGAAAAAAGCAATTCCAGAAGCATTTACTAAGTCTGGTGACTTAGCTTCATTAGGTAAACAAAAAACATTCAATATAGACGAAACACCTAGCTTTGGAATTTCTGCTTTAACAGCTTTATTACCAGTATTTATTATGCTTATTTCAACTATTGTAGATTTATTAACAGGCTCACCAGAAAACCCTCAAGGTATTTTAGGCTTTATTAGTTTTATTGGTGAAGCGGGTACTGCAATGTTAATTTCAGTATTATTCGCTATTTATTCAATGGGTCTTAAACGAGGATATAAAGTTACAGAAGTTATGGATACATTAACAAATGCCATTTATCCAATCGGTATGATGCTCTTAATCATCGGTGGCGGTGGTGCATTTAAGCAAATATTAATTGATGGCGGCGTAGGTAAAACAGTTGAGTCACTATTTACAGATACTGCAATGTCTCCAATATTATTAGCTTGGATCGTCGCAGCAGTACTAAGATTAGCATTAGGTTCTGCAACAGTTGCTGCTATATCAACAGTTGGTATTGTTATGCCATTATTAGAATCATCAGATGCTAATTTAGCATTAGTCGTATTAGCAACTGGTGCTGGTAGTGTAATCGCGTCACACGTAAATGATGCTGGTTTCTGGATGTTTAAAGAATATTTCGGTTTAACGATGAAAGAAACATTCTTATCATGGACGCTTCTTGAAACAGTTATCTCAGTTTCAGGTATTATCTTTATACTATTTATAAGTCTATTTGTATAATTTATTTAAATATGAATATAAAAACCTCCAAATCTGTTTATTTAAAGATTTGGAGGTTTTGTTATGTGCTTTTATTTGATGTTTACTGTGCTTGCATTTCTTTAATTCTTTTAATATCTACTCTGATTAAGAATGAAATCGCTAATGCTACAACAAAGAATGCTGCGAAAATATATAACGTTGCCATGTAACTTTGTGTAACTTCTCTGACAGTTGCTGATATAAAAGGTCCAACTAATCCAGCAGCTGCCCATGCAGTTAATATATAGCCATGTATGGCACCGAGTTGTTTCGTACCAAATATATCACCGATATAAGCGGGGATAGAAGAGAAACCGCCGCCATAACAAGAGATGATGATGAACAGAATAATTTGAAATAGCATTGAATTATCAACGATTGGTAACCATAAGAATAATGCGATTTGTATGACAAAGAAAATTGTATAGACATTTGTTCTGCCAATAAAATCAGATATACTTGCCCAAATGAGGCGACCAAGACCATTAAACACACCGATAATACCAACCATTGTGGCAGCTTGAGCAGGTGTTAAGTTTACAATTTCTTGTGCCATTGGGCTTGCGACAGATAAAATCGCTATACCACAAGTAACATTAATAAAGAGCATTAACCATAAATAATAAAACCTTTTAGTTCTAACGGCCTCATTAGCAGACATTTGAACTAAGTCTGGTTTTTTCTTTTTATCTTTTTGAGGATTAAAACTATTAGGTCTATAATATTCCGGTGGTCTTTCTAAATATAAACTAGAGATCAGCATGATAATACAATACACGACTGCTAAAATGATAAAAGTCGATACAAGATTAAAATGTGTTATGAGAAATTCTATAACTGGACTGGCAATCATTGATGCGAATCCAAATCCCATAATTGCTAATCCTGTAGCCATACCACGCTTATCGGGGAACCATTTCACTAATGTAGATACAGGTGCAATATAACCAATACCAAGTCCAATACCTGATAATACACCATATCCTAAGTAAAGTAAGGGCAAGCTCTCAACGGAAATTGCATAACTAGAAAGTAACAATCCTGAGATGAAAAATATCGTAGAAACAAGTCCGGATAAACGTGGTCCAAATTTCTCAACGAAATGTCCCATAAAAGCTGCAGAAAGTCCTAAAAACAATATTGCGATACTAAATATTCTAGATACTTCACTTAAAGTAAAGCCTAAATCATTTTGAATATGTTTCGTGAATACACTCCATGAATAAACAGATCCTATTGAAATATGTATTCCAACAGCTGCAACTGCAATAAGCCACCTGTTTTTGATTTTCTTGTTCATCATATTCCCCCTATAGTAATTGTGTCCAATTGATGTCATTATAGCTAAATTCAGAATATTCAGCAATCAAAAATTTAAAAAAAGTGACAGTATTGAACAGTTAGGCAGCATGATTGCATGTTGATTTCATCGTCTTTTTAACAGTTAGGCATGCCTAACTGTTAAAAAAATAGTTGTAAAATACACTTAAGAAATGAAATATTTGAGTTAAGAATGAATCAACAAAAATTCCTATCTCACTGATATACTTTAGTCATAGATAACACAACACGAAGCACAATCCATTCAATTCCTCAAAACTATTTCGTATATGTTTTTTTCATGATTGTAAATGACTTTGTGTAGAACGTGTTTTGATAGTTATCTGTAATTGTAACGTTGAAATGGATCATAAAATGATTCAAGATATTTTTATAAAGTTTCCCGGCTTTATAAAAATACATGTTTCCTTAATTAATAACCCTTCCCCGAAAAGCGCTCGTTAATTCCCGGACGAGCGCTTTTCACTTGCCAATTTTTATATGTTAACTTTAATAACATGAATTTTCAGTTTTTATTGATTTGAAGTATAGTTATATTAGTAGCCATGGGGATGGCGAGAAATTCTCCTAAGTGAATAGGGGCGCATATACATAAATAAGGCTCGGACATTTAGTCCGAGCCTTTATACGTTTAATTATGAAATTGAACTAACGATTGATTCGTATACGTCATCCCAAAATTCTGTTTTATTTTGATAAGTTTCATGGATGCTATGATGTACTTCTTTTTCTTTTTCAGCATATGTTGGATCGTCTTTACTTGGTAAATCTTTACGAATATTTTCTACAAATTTTTGGACGCTGATTGCTCTTGGTCCCCAAACATGTTCTTGTTCATGTTTGTCATTTAAAAATACAAAAATAGGTATAGAGCGAGCAGTACCATTTGTTAAGTATTGATCAATTAAATTTGTATCTTCATCACGATGGAAAGCTTTCACTTCAATATTAGCGTAATCAGCAATGTTTAATAGAACAGGTATGTTCATCATTGCATCTCCACACCAATCTTCAGTAATCACAAGTACTTTATAATTTTTATCTTTAATTTTATCTAATCGTTCATCATTTTTAGGTAATTGGAAAGATTGATAAATATCGAGTAATTGCTCTTTATTTGTTGTCATCTCATTAACATATTCTTTAATGGATTGTGCCTGTTCATAGTATGTAGCTAACTTTGTCATTGTAAAAATCCCCCTTTGATATACTTAATATTATAACAATTCTGAAATATTTCGCAAAGTACAATACTTTAAAATGAATAATTAATCTACAGCATTATCGATTATTGTAAATGTCTTATTATCGACATCTAATTCAGCTTGTGCACCGTATGGAATAATGCATTTAGGTTCATTATGTCCAAAACTAGCATTATAGAAAACGGGCATATCTTCTTGATGCCACTCTTTTAACATTTTAACCCAGACTTCTTTATATTCTTCATAGTATATATCGTCTTGAGGTCTTCCGATAATAACGCCATTAATTCTATCAAAAATACCCATAGAACCAAATGCACGGACATAATCTTCCATCAGCCATGGTGGGGCATGAACTTCAGCAGTCTCAATGAAAAGAATAGCACCATCAAAGACGTCTTTATTAGGGAACACGTCAGTAGCTTTTAAGGAATGGAATAATTCCATACAACCGCCAATAAGATGTCCAGTAGCTTTGCCAGAACCATTTAGAATTTCATATCCGTTATTATCAAAAGATTCACGATTAATATTTTTATTCTTTTCATCCCACTGTAAACCGTATTTTCTAATTTGTGGTGAAGTAGGTACATTACCGACAACACCATTTTGGAACCACGTTTGATTGATCGATTGAACAGTGTAGTCATCCATTTGAACATTTTCGGCAAAATCAGTTAATAACAATGGTCCATAAAAGCTTGAAACACCTGCTTGATTAAACATGAAATGAAGTGCAGTCGTGTCTGAATAGCCACTGAAAATTTTAGGGTTATCCTTAATAATATTTAAATCTATGTATGGCCACAATCTAACAGAATCATCTCCGCCTAATGTACAGATAATAGCTTTAACTTCTGGATCTTGAAGTGCTTGATGTAAATCTTCTACTCGTTTTTCTGGATGATTATAAGTATAGTCAGCGCCTTTTAATGCGTGTGGCATGACTTTGACATTTAATCCGAACTCATCCTTTAATCTTTGTATACCAACTTCAGTTCTCCATAATATGTCTTTTTCGCCAGCTAATCCTGAAGAAGGCGAGACAATTGCTACAGTATCGCCTTTAGAAAGCTTACTCGGTTTTATTAATTCTTTCACATCATTACCCCCTTATTTGTATATTGAAATTAGTATAGCATATGGGTATAACTTGAAATCAAATAATTCAAATGATAATATAAGTTTGTTTGTAAAAAGAATGGTAAAATAATGAATAATGTAAGGTTAACTTCAGAATATAAGGGGTATTTCTATGGATAAAATAACCTTCCTTAATTACCTTGAGGATGAATTATCTCGACTGCCTAAAGTAGAGCGAGATAAAATAATGTACGAATATGAAACGAAATTTTTTGAATCAGAAGATGAACAAAGTTTAATACAAGAACTTGGTGAACCTAAAGCAATCGCCAAGAAAATATATGCAACAAGTGCCATTCATGATGCAGAGTTATCACCCAATTTTAAGAATGTATTTCAAGCAATTTTAGCGACATTAGGACTAAGCTTTTTTAATATATTTATTATTATTCCATTTCTTATCATTGCCTTTGTACTGCTCATCGTAGTCGTAATCGGTGCTTTAATGATGTTAGGTCCTATCGTTAGTGTGATTAATGTATTTGTTCACGGTTTTTATTGGGTTGATATTACAAATATCATTTTTTCAATTTCTTTCTTAGGGTTAGGACTGATGTTGTTAATAGCAGGGCTTAAATTAATAGAAGTGAGTTACAAAGGTATCTTAAAATATTTAAGATGGTGTGTGAAACTCGTTAAGGGGCGTGCTGAATCATGAAGAAGTTATTTTTATCTGGTCTAGGCATCTTCTTAATTTTTGGCATTTTAGGAACGATACTTTGGTTTACAGTTAATAATAAATATGAAAAGCAAGAAACATATGAAAAAGTATATAAAAACAATCAAGTTGAACAAGTTATCGTGAATGGGCAAAATACAAATGTTGAAGTTAAGAAAGGGAAATATTTAGGTATTAAATATAATGGTAATCAAGATGTTAATGCGAGCATAGAAAATAATTTATTGCATTTTACGGAAAGGGAAAATAAATATAAATTTAATGCTAATTTTATTCCATTTAGAAAGACCGTTAATCACTTAGTGATCACACTACCACCTAAAAATTACGAATCATTTAACATTACTACGAATACTGGAAACATTTCAGTTCGTGACGCTAAAAGCAACAATAGTAATATGATTACGGATACAGGTGACATTGTTTACCATAATGTAAACTTAAAACATGCTAAAGCAATGACAGACTTAGGCAGTGTTAAAGTTAAACATTCAGATTTAACGGAATTTACAGGCGAAATCAAAACAGGTAATATATCTGTCGACAAAAGTAGTCTTGTGAATAGTGAGATGATTACATCATTAGGTAATATTAATATTAGCCAATTGAAAAATGAATGCGATATTAAATCATCTACTGAAGACGGAGATATTTCAATTTCTTATATGAATCCACCTAAGAATAGTTTATTACAACTTCAATCTGAATCTGGCAATACAAAAATTGAAAATAAAGCATTTAATGGCGAAAAAGTAGGTAAAGGGAAACACGTTATTGAAAGTTACACAGATAACGGAGATATTTATATAAAATAGTATAAAAATAGGCTGAGACATTTATGTCTCAGCCTATTTTCATTCACTAGCAAATAGAATGTCTGAATCAATCTGACCTGTTATTGTAGGAAGTGTAATGGATTTACCATCTAACCATTCTTTGAAATCAAATGTATGTATGGTGCCATTTTCACCAAGTGCAATTTTCATTTTTAATTGGCTAGGTATGTATGCTGATGTATGTATCGTACCTGACCAACTTTTGAATAACTTGCTGTAAATTTCATATTGAGGATCATTAAAATATCGAAAAGCATCTTCTAAAGACATTTGATCATTTGTGATTTGGTCAATTCGATTATATCTGTCAACAGACTCTTTAATATAATTTCGATTCTCATGACTTAATATTTCAAAATGATTGGTACATAAATTGTTTTGTTTAGTCACAACTTCTCTTGGTGTCGCTTCTACAGTAATTCTCTTGTTTGTTTTATCCATTAAAATATAGCTAAATGAACTACGATGAGGAATCTCATTTAATAATCTAACAGCATCATCGACATCTTTACATGTTTCTAAGATCAATCTTCCAATCATGTAGCAAACAAATCCATCACCAGGTTTTTTACGATGCATAAAATTATAGCCCATCGCTAAACCATGTTCATTCATGCCATCCATTCTGCCAGTTACTCTGGAAGTAGGACCGATTTGTGCATATCCTCCATCTGTAGGTTGGAATAAACTAAATCTCCCATCATATGTAGCAGGACTATAATCATAGTTTCTAACCATATAATCTTCTCCTAAGAAAATAGAACAACCACTATCTTTAGCATAAACTCTATAATGACCATAGTTTAACAAGATTGTTTCTAACGGAAATTTTAATGTATCTTGAATCCCCATTAGTTCGTCCCAAATTTTTGGTGCGAATTTTTGATATATATTTTTTGTTTCATCTATATTAATATCGAAGCGGGGTCTTCTAATTCGCCATTCTTTTTCTCTATTTTGCAACATTTTTGTAGACTTTAACCATTCTGCTTGAGCAACGCCATAATCATAATGGTTTCCTCTAAACTCTAATGTTTGCATCTTAACATTTTGCACATTATCACTCCTCATATATTTATTTTGATTGAACTTATGTACTTTGTCACGTAAATCCTCTCATATAATTGGAAATATGATGTTAAAGAGATTGTAATAATAGCTTAACCTATGTAATTTATTACCATGTTATATTTGAATTACCAATTATCTCACAGATTATGTGAGAAGGGGGTATGTAAAATGTGGAATCAAGGATATATTTACGTAAAGAAAATATGGCAAGAATGGTATAGAAGATAATCTATTAAATGACGCTTATAGAACATCTAGAATATATATTTTTGAAATAAAGAGCAAGGGACAATTTAATGTCTCTTGCTCTTTACTCTTTATATTTGATCTGTTGATGTACTATAAGATTGCGCTTTGTTAGTCTTTTTAGTTTGGTTAGACCATATAATAGCAATTGTAGGTCCAGTGATTAAGTGGATAAAGCTGAATATTGCGCCAGGAACTGCGGATAGGGGATTGAAATGTGCTGTTGCGAGTGACACAGCTAGTCCGGAATTTTGCATTCCAACCTCTATAGAAATTGCTCGTTTATCTGGTCTATTAAGTTTGAATAATTTAGCTAATAAGTATCCAATTGTTAAACCACTGACATTATGAAGTAAGACAACGCCGAACATAATAAGACCAGTTTCAATGATTTGTGTTTTATTACCTGCGACTACGCTTGCAAGAATAAGTGAAATAGATACAACTGAAATAATAGGTAAAATATCAATAGATTTTTCTGCAACTGGTCTAAAGAATCTTTGTACGATAAAACCTAATATAATTGGAATCAGTACAACTTGAACTACTGATATAAACATAGATGCAAATGATACTTGTAACCATTCTCTTGCAAATAAATATATTAAACTAGGTGTAACAATAGGTGCTAATAATGTAGAAACAGTTGTGATAGAAACGGATAACGCAGTATTTGCTTTAGCTAAATAGCTAATAACATTTGATGCAGTTCCACCTGGACAACAACCTACTAAGATAACGCCTAATGCTACGTCAGGACTTAAATTAAGCCCTTTAGCGATTAAATATGCAGTAACAGGCATTACGGTATATTGAAGAATAACACCGATTAATACGCTTTTGGGTGATTTAAATACTTCTTTAAAATCATTTGTAGAGATAGTCATGCCCATTCCAAACATTACAATTCCTAATAAATAAGGAATGTAAGGTGCTATTTGAGCAATGGCATTTGGAAAGCTAAAGCCTAACACTGCTGCTAAAAGCATCCAAAATACAAATGTTTTATTGATAAACTGACTGAACTTCTTAATATTACTCATATATACACCTTCCAATTAAATAATAATCAGAATATTAACAATAATACAAAAAATTTTCAATACTTTATTTGAATTAATTATTTATTTTACGTATTAATGATGAAATGATACATATATTAAGTGAAATTATACTAAAATATCTATATATCGATAATATCTCGCTTAGAAAAGGATAATATCTTTTATGTATTTTAAATATTATGTTATGATGAAAGAGGTAGAAAATGATGAATGAGGTGACTTCAATGGATTGTATTAAAGGGATATTCAAATTCTTTTTCATCTTAATTGCTATAACAACAGTTGCTGTTGGGGCAGGTATTGCTGTCTTAGCATTTGTATTTAAAAAAGACTTTGAAGAATTAGAACAAAAAACAAAAGAAATTGTATCTGAAATCGAATCTAATAATTAAAATAAAGGAGCAATCACAATATTTCTGTGATTGCTCCCTTTTTTATATTTAAAAATTAGGAGGGTTTATATTTGCGATATGAGCGTAATGTTTTAATATCCCCAAGACTAGAACATGACAAGTGTCATCAATTAAAAGCTTTATCTCATAATCTCAAAGTACCAAGCGAAGATGAATTATATGCCATACTTGAAAGCATTGAATATGACCAACCATTTTTAAAATCGATTACAATTGGAACGAGTAATGAAAAGGAGATGATTAATACAGCATTTCATTTAAAAGCAATCATAGAGTATATGTGGCACGAACGAAAAAAATCTGAAGTATATGTTAATATCGTCATTTGGAAGAATCATGTTGGTTCTTCTAAAAAATATGTTAATAAATTTATGAAGTATGAACCAGATGCGTGGATAATATTAGGGTCTCATATAGGTTTCTGTAATTTGTTAAAAAGATTATATAGATTTGATAGTTGGGATGCTAATCGAACATATTGTTCAAATGCGTTATTGTCCCAAACGATGTTTCAAATAGTAGGTGAAAAGTATTTCGAACATATTAAAAGTATCAATCATCTCGGTAAACCAATTATAATCGAGGGTGGTAAAATCATTTCAAAATACAATGCTATTGTTTAGACCGCTTCTTTTTGAATATAAAAAATAGAATTGATGCAATACATATGAGTAATGCACTTATTAAATAATTTAAGTAATGTTTTGAACTTTGACCAGTTTCAGGAAGCTTTGTTGTTTCTGATTTGGTCTTTTTTTCTTTATTAGTGTGATCGTTAGTAAGTTTATTAGGGTTAGGAATTAAAGAGTCTTTAATGACTGAGATTTGGTATGTCTGATTTTGACTTGGAATTTGATTAGAATTTGAATTATCCGTAATTTGATTTTGATTTTGTTGACCTTGATCTATTTGAGTAGGTTGATTTGTATTTTGCTCAAAAGTTGAAGTGGTCTTGTCGTCAGAATTAAATGTATAATATTTATCCTCTCCTAGTGAAATCGTTGAGTGGCTATCTATGCCGTTAATCTTCACATTAAATTTAGTGGACTTAGTAAATGTAGTGGGTATATTGATTGAAGTATTACCGTTCTGATCTGTTATGCCAGAAAGTTCTTGGTTATTTGCAATGAGTTTAACTTCGACATTATTTAAAGGGTGATAGGTCTTTGAAAGTACATTAATAGAAATGGATTGATTATTTGTATTTGCTATATTGCGTTGGATATTGCTAGAAGAAGTCAATCTATATAACTTATTAGGTTCAACAGTAAAAGTTTGATTATTTGAAGTGGTTAAAGTGTAATGAGGTTTAATATTCTTATTAGGAATTTCTATAAATGCTAAACCGTCAGATTTAGTTGTTAAAGATTTAACTTCTTGATCTAACTGTAATTGGAAAGTTTCATTAGATATCGGGGTATTATCAGAAGCATAAAATTGAAAACCAATAGGTGTCATATCATTATTAGCGTGCGCAGTTCGTGACGTATTGAATGATGTAGCGACCATACAAACAATACTAAATAAAAAGATTGGAAAAGGTTTCATATTGACCTCCTTTCATCTCTTAATTTATTAGATGATCATCTGATATCATTATGCCATAAACTCGGTAGATATTCCACTATTATTTTATGCTTTTTATATAAAATTTTTAACACAACTAAAATCTTCCTATATATATGTCATTCAAATTTTTGAGGATGGACGCTTGAATCTTTTTGCAAGTGATAAAATAAAAGAGTAAAATATAATCAGAACGAGCATAATCTAAAAGGGGATGTCTTATATGAAATGTGCAAGTTGTAATCAAGAAATGGTAGATGATCTTCGTACGAATGTTCCAGGCACTCTAGTTGATGTTAGATTAATAAAAGAAGAAGAGAATGAAGATATTTTAAACAAAGCGATTGCAATACCGAAAGCAGCAGTATGTTTACAATGCGGCGAAGTGAAATATTACATAGAAGATATTGAATCATTTAGAAATGCTATTAATCATGAATAAAAAGTAAATCATTAATAAAAAAACAGCGTACATTTGAAATAAATCATGTACGCTGTTTTATTTATATTTTTTTAATATTTCGTACAGATGCATAGCAATGCTCACCATTACTAAAATATACTGCACGATCTTTCGTGTTAATAGTATCAACGTTATTACGATTAATGACATAACTGTTATGGCATCTGAAGAAGCGGTCATCTAAATTAGATAAATCTTTTAAACTGCCATAAAACTCAATTTGTCTATTATCTAGATGAGCAATTAGTCGATGTGATTTTGATGATGACTCAAAGAACATAACATCATCATATTGAACATATACAGAATTGCTACCTCTTGTTAATTCTATCTTTTCTACGTTTGTATTTTTAGAAAGCATACCTAATCTTATGTATGCAGTGTCTAAACAATCTAACACTCTAGTCTTCAGTTGATCAGGATCATCTTTAAAAATAAAATCCATCGCAGCAACTTTATAAACAAATGTTAAATAAGTCAGTTCACTGTGGCTTGTGACAAAAACAATATTACCAATAGGGTCATACTTACGTATTTCACTTGCTAATGTAATACCATTAATATCAGCGTCTAATTGAATATCTAAAAAGTAACAACCTATATCATTTGAAGATTTAACGTGCTCCAACAATTCATACGGATCACGTGTTGCAAGTTCAATAGACATTTCTTTTTCTTCAATCATAATATAATTATTGATAATCGTCTGCATGCGCTCTAATTGTTTCGGGTCATCTTCACAAATGATGATTTTCATTGAATCACTTCCTCATTGCTATCATTTAAAATTTCAAGCTTTTGAATAAAGTATTGATTATTAATAAAAGTATCTAAGAAAACATGGTCAGTCTTCTCAGTAATTTCTTTCAACGTAGTTAACCCAATACCACGCTTACGACCTTTAGTAGAATAATGATTTTCAAATAGTTTATGTACCTTAGGCGTATCTTTAGAACATTTATTCATGAATACAAGTAAAATCGATTCCTCATTTTTAATAAATGCAATTTGAATCGTTGGATTATCAACAAACTCAGATGCCTCAATTGCATTATCCATAATGATGCCAATACATCTACTTAATTCAACAATGTTCATATTTATATGATCAATCTGTTCAGTAATCTCAACACTAATATTGATATTCTGTTCCTGAGATTGAATAATTTTCGTCGTTAATAAACCCTTAATTTCTCTAACATGTAAATTTTGAAGACCATTAATTTTTATCGCATTTAATTTCATATCATCATGAAGATGTGCAATATTTTGGTCAAAGTAAGTTCTCAAACCATCCATATCCTCTTCTCTAATATATTCAGATAACGTCGCTAAAATATTTACATAATCATGACGAAACTTACGCATCTCATTATTAATTTGTTCAATCTGCAACGTATACTTATAATACTGATTGATTTCTTTCTTCGTACGCTGCAAAGCCATCTCTCTAATAACCGTGAAAGAAATTAAAATAATAAAAATAGCAGCAACACATACATAAATCACATAAAATAAAGTTTGGAATTCAAACTCTTTTTCAGTATTGTAAGACTTTGGCATGTATACATAGAACACCGTAAAAGAAAGACCTAAGAATGCTGCTAACAATAGTAGGTAAATACGGTTGTTATATAAATAGCTTAATTTAAGTCTATTCATTAATTGTCTTATTATAATCGCTATTGATACTGAGATTATAAAATGAAAGACAAAATAAAATACATGTGTTGATATTGCAGAAGGCTCTATATTAAAGATGAGTCTAATTAATAAGGATGATAAATAATCTGAAACTACTGAAATGATTATGACCAGTAATGTATTTATAATCCCAAATATTCTAAATTTAAAGTAGAAAAAGACTCCCAAAAAAGTTATAACAAATATTATAGATGCTACACCAACTATAAAATATAAAGCAAGAGAAGGGATCATGTACCCTAATAATAGGATGACATAATCCCTTTTTGAATATCGATAGTTTTGAGTTAGTGCTAATAAAACTACAAATAATGATGTTTGAAACAAACCATATATAATAGTCTCTGTAATTGATAATTGTGCCATATACTTACACTTCCCAAATTATATATTACTTATTGTTTTTCGTTTAATAATTCTTGTGGTACTTCTGTTTCATCTAAGAATACGTTACAACCTCTAATTACCGCTTTTTCACCGATTGCTGAAAGGATATTTGATACTGATTTTGAAAATAGGCTAGATAATAAATTCATGATAATGTTTCCTCCTCTTTGTAAAATATAGGTAATAGTGATACTGCTTCAAAGATTAATCCTAAACATATTAATTGTTGATAGGGTTCTTTAAGGAATAAAGATAATACTATCAAAATTGTTGCTGCTAGGATTGATCTTAGTTTAAGTCCTTTTTTCCATTTGCCTAATATTGGGTGTTTCTTTGTTTGCATTGGTGCGTACTTTATAATGATAAGATAACCGACTAACGCTATGGCTAAGAATGGCCAATAGGGTATGTTGGTATTTATGATTATAAGTGGTGCAACGACAAACATGATTAGGCTTTGTATCGTACATAGAAATGTGGACTTAGCGTGCGCGCCAAACGCGAAATATCGAATGGCAAAATAACTAAGATGTACAATAAGTGTGTATAAAAATATATGGCATAGAAGGGCAGCGCCGTATATAACTATGGTCTTCATCATATTCCCTACAAATACTTCTAGTCCATACTTTACCTTTAAATAACTAACATGATCTAGATTATTTGAATTTTGAAGACTTGCAGCAATTTTATCTATTTGTGTTTGGACAGGTTGATACATAGCGCCCCTCCTTCATTATGATTATAGAACATATTGATTTACATTTTACTTCTTTTGCCTAACTGTATTATTTCAATGCCTAACTGTTTGAATTTATAATATATTTGTATTTTAACATAATTTTAATGCAGTTAAGAACTTAAATTAACGACTTAGGGAAAATATAAAATTCTATTATTGAAATACTATAATATATTTAGTGAATATTTAATTTTTTATGATAAATTAAAAAGTTTAAATATAAAGGAGGATCCTTTATGGCAGGCGATATCGTCAATGCTATTTGTAGTATTTTTAATTGGTTAGTGGAACTTTTTAATGGGTTGTTTACTTAAATATCTGCTGTGTTTGATACTTGGTTATTCATATAATAAATATTGTAACGTGTACCATTTGGTATGCGTTTTTATTATAGTTATTGAGCGTTTTCATGTAGAATGATATTAAAGAACAAATTAGGGAGGAATTTAATTTTATGAAAACGAAAGGTTATATTGGTAGTTATACGAAAAAAGAAGGAAAAGGGATTTATCGTTTTGATGTTGATGAGAATGAACAAACAATCGAGAAGGTTGAAGTTGGTTATGAAGTTGAAGCATCTACATATTTAACACAACATGGTCAATTTTTATATGCTATTAAAAGAGATGGCGATGATTGCGGTGTTGCAAGTTTTAATATTAATGAAGATGGTAGTTTAACATATATAAATGATTGCTTAGCTTCACAAGAAGGAACGGGTTGTCATATTTCAGTTTCTGAAGACGGTCAATATTTATTTGAAGCTGTTTATGGTAGTGGTTATGTAAGACTTTATAAATTAAATGCTGAAAATGGCGAAATTATTGAGCTAATAGATGTGTATAAAGGTGAAGGTCATGGACCAAATGAAGCAAGACAAGAAGGTAGCCATATTCACTTTGCAGAACAGACACCAGATTTAGATTATATCGTTACAGTTGATTTAGGTGCAGATGTGATCAGAACATTTAAATTCTCTGATGAAGGATTGGAATTATATGAAACATTAGAAGTCCAAGCTGGAAGCGGTCCAAGACATATTGCGTTCCATCCAAGTGGTGTTTACGCATACTTAGTAAATGAACTGAGCAATACGATTCAAGTGTTGTCATATAAAAATGGAGTGTTTGCGACAATCAGTCCAGCACTATTAACGATTCCAGAAGACTTTGATTTAAATTCACAAGTTGCTGCTGTTAGATTAAGCCATGATGGTCAGTTTATTTATGTTTCTAACAGAGGACATAATAGTATAGCTGTTTATAAAATATTAGGTGATGGTGCAAATGTTGAATTAGTTGAAATTGTAACAAGTGGTGGAACTTGGCCTAGAGATTTAAATATCACACCAAGTGATTCATTTATAGTTGTTGCACATGAACATTCATATAATTTAGTATTATTTAGTCGAAATAAAGAAACTGGTAAGCTGACAGAAATAGAGAACGAACAAAAAGCTGCAGAAGGCGTTTGTGTTCAATTTATATAATGGTAGGTGATGAACGTTGAAAATAGCACTATATCAGATGCATGTAATACCTGGAGAACCAGAAAAAAATATTGAAAAAATTAATCAATGGTTAGATGAGTTAGATGATGAAATTGACATAGCAGTGTTACCTGAAATGTGGAATACTTCTTATCGATTAAATGAGTTAACCGAACTTGCTGATGAAGATGGTCAAAGAATTTTACCTTTCTTAGAGCAAAAAGCAAAAGAAATCCACAAACATATTGTTGCTGGTTCAATTGCATATAAAAAAGGAAATGAAATTTATAATCGAACAATTGTCGTCAATAATGAAGGAAAGTGCATTAATACTTACGACAAAGCACATCTTGTGCCAATGTTTAATGAACATCATTTCTTAACTTCAGGTAGTAAGAAATCTACTGTATATGAGTTAGATGAAATAGAGATGGGAACGATTATTTGTTATGATTTAAGATTCCCAGAATTAACGCGTTCACTAGCTTTAGAAGATGCAAAAGTAATTTTTGTTTCGGCACAATGGCCGAAATCAAGAATTGATCATTGGAAAGTATTATTACGTGCTAGAGCAATTGAGAACCAAGTATATATTATTGCTTGTAATAGTGTAGGTACTTGTGATGATAATGAATTTGGTGGACACAGTTTAGCATATGCACCAGATGGAACACTAATCGACAGTTTATACTATGATGAAGATACATTAATCGTTGATATAGACTTTGATTCGCAAGAAAAAATTCGAGAAGCCATTCCTATTTTCAATAGTTTAAGAACAGATTTATATTAGGAAGATGTGGAAAGAGACTGAGACATTACATTTTGTCCCAGTCTCTTCTTATTATCTTACAAATGTCATATTGAACATTTTTAGAAAAAGTATAAAATCAATTATAAGACAGAAAATTGTAAAGGCATGGAGATGATTTATTTGGAAAGTAGTATAGCAGTCCAATTTAAAAATGTAGAATATGAAATAGAACGGTCTCTTATTTTAAAAGGTGTTACAGGTGACATTTATAAAGGTAAACTCACTTCTATAATCGGGCCATCAGGTGCAGGAAAATCAACACTGCTCTCTTTAATTAATTTGTTAAAGTCAAGTACAAGTGGCGAAATATTAATAGATCAACAATCTATTCAAACATATAATCCAATGGAACTTAGAAGAAAAGTACAATTGGTTTCTCAAGAAGCAACGATGATTAAAGGAACTGTAAAAGATAATTTAGAACTGCCATTAATACTACAAAATAAAAAAATGACAGATGAAGAAGCTAAATATTATTTGAAGATAGTCGATTTGCCAGAAACTTTTTTGAATAAAAATAGTAAAGAATTATCAGGTGGAGAAAAACAAAAGTTATCACTAGCACGTTCACTCGTTAATAAACCTAAAGTGATATTGCTAGATGAAGTGACATCGGCATTAGATAGAAACTCAAAGCGTGCAATTGAACAGCTATTGCAAAAAATTATTAAAGAACACGAAGTTACCATGATATGGATTACACATGATATTAATCAAGCTTTTAGAATGAGCGATTACATATGGGTCATGATCAATGGAGAAGTTGAACAAGCTGATACAACTGAAAATGTTAAAAATTCAGAACAACCAAACGTCAGAAGCTTTATAGGAGAAAAATTAATATGAGTATAACATCAATTGTGTTAATGTTTATTTTTATAATTATTCCGATAGTTATTTCGAAAAGTTTTAATTTAGGATTAGAGAAAGATACATTAATTGCAGCTATTCGATCATTTGTTCAACTGTTAATTGTAGGGTATATATTACAATTTATATTTGATCAAGAAAGCCATATTTTTATCATTTTAATGATCATGCTCATAATAGGTGCGGCAACACAAAATGCGCGAAAAAAAGGTTTGGAAATACCAGGTATTACATGGAAATTATTGTTGGCTTTTGTAGCAATAGAAGTCATTACACAAGGTATCTTATTAGGATTTAAAATAACACCACCAACAGCACAATACATCATACCGATAAGTGGCATGATTGTTGGTAATGCGATGGTATTAAGTATATTGTTCTTAAATAGATTTATGTCAGAAGTTAAACAAAATGAAAATGTGATAGAGCTTGTTCTTTGTTTGGGAGGCACGCCTAAACAAGCTATCCATAAGCAACTTATTACTTCTATACAGTCTAGTGTTATACCAACAATAGAACAACAAAAGACAATAGGGCTTGTCCAATTACCCGGTATGATGAGTGGTCAAATCATTGGTGGGGCAGATCCAATTGAAGCTGTACTCTTTCAAATATTAATCGTATTTATGTTATTAACAAGCGCTACAATGACGAGTGTGATTTTAGGTTTCTTATCATATCCAACTTTATTTAATAAAAAGCAGCAGCTCATTGAAAGTCAATATAAATAAAAATAAGCATGTGGTTAAGACGTTAATGAATGTCTATACCATATGCTTATTTTATATGCTTAAATTTAATTATGTCGCCGTTAGTAACACTTCTGCATTACTTTTTAAACATAGCTCGCACATATTTAGCTTTTCCTTTATAAGGTGGGAAAAGAACGCCAGTTTCTAGTTTGGTAGTTTTAAACATGATGCTCTTTTCATTGCTAAAGAGTTCAAATGAAGCTTTGCCATGATATTTACCAATTCCTGAATGACCGACACCACCAAATGGTAAGTTATGGTTACCTAAATGTAAAAGTGTATCATTGATACAACCGCCACCGAATGATATTCTTCTTACGACTTCATCAGTATGATTTTCGTCTTCACTAAATAAATATAATGATAGTGGCTTTGGTTTATTCTTGATAAATTGAATGGCGTCGCCGAATGCTTCATACGTCATAATAGGTAATATTGGACCAAAGATTTCATCTTCCATTAGAATATCATCGAATTTAACATTATCGACAATAGTCGGTTCTATATAGCGATTCTCTCTGTCCGAGCTACCACCGTAAACGATGTCACCATTAGTTTGATTAAGTAAATTCACTAATCGATCTGTATGACGTTCGTTTACGATTCTGCCATAATCTTCACTATTTTGTGCTGATGACGTATAAAACTCTCGAATAGTTGTTTGAATTGCTTTAATAAATTGTTGTTTAATCGATGCGTCGATGATGACATAATCTGGTGCTACACATGTTTGACCGGCATTAATGAATTTACCAAATGTGATTCTTTCTGCTGCTACTTTAATATTTGCAGTCTTATCTACAATTGCTGGACTCTTTCCACCTAATTCAAGTGCTACTGGAATCAGTTGTTTACTAGCTTGTTCGTAAACGATTTGTCCTACTTTAGTAGAACCAGTAAAGAATATAAAGTCGAATGGGTAAGTTAACAGTTCTTCAGTTACGGTTTGATCGCCAGTTATACAAGATACATATGCAGGATTAAATGCTTCATGTATAATTTTTTCTATCACAACACTAACATTTGGTGTGAGTTCTGAAGGTTTGATAACTGCACAATTCCCTGCAGCAATAGCACCAATTAAAGGTTCTATTACAAGTTGAAACGGATAATTGAACGGACCGATGATTAAGACTGTGCCATATGGTTCATTAATTGTGTAACTTTTACCTGGAAATAAAAACACAGGTGTATTCACGGTTCTTTTACTTGCTAAACTCTTGACTTCTTTTAGCATGAAAGAGATACTTTTGTAAATGTAACCAATTTCAGTAGCATAAGATTCAACAGAATTTTTGCCTAAATCTTGTTGCAATGCTGAAATTAAGGCACTTTCATTTGATTTAATAGATTTTCTCAGTGCTCTTAACTGTTTTTTTCTAAATTTAATATCTTTTGTTACATCACTATCAAAAAGTGATTGTAAGTTTTCGAATTGAGTCGCGATAGTCAATATGGATGTCTCCTTTATACTTCTATTGTTTATATTTTAACAATAGTTATAATTAAAAGCGAAGTGTTTATTTATGAAATTTTTATTTTTAAAAAAATAACGAAAAGGTGAAATAATATGAGATTTGGATTTATAGGTACCAATTGGATAAGTGATAAATTTATAGAGAATGGTTTAGAAGTTGAAGCGTTTGAACCTTATGCTGTCTATTCACGTACTGAAGAAAGAGCAGACTATTATAAGGAGAAACATCAACTTACTGAAACGTTCACAGATTTAGAGGTATTTTGTCAATCACCTAATTTTGAAGCGGTATACATAGCATCACCAA
Organism: Mammaliicoccus sp. B-M6; assembly: GCF_022386965.1. NCBI lineage: Bacteria > Bacillati > Bacillota > Bacilli > Caryophanales > Staphylococcaceae > Mammaliicoccus > Mammaliicoccus sp. B-M6. The sequence continues at coordinate 78,381 of NZ_JAJNHJ010000004.1, read as the reverse complement.
ATGCGTTTCATTTTGAACAAGCAGAAATAGCGATTAAAAATAAAAAACATGTCTTAATCGAAAAGCCAGCGACAATTGTGCAAGAGCAATTTGAAGCATTATCTAAACTTGCTTATGAATATAATGTTACTGTTATGGAAGCGATGAAATCAACATTATTACCACCATTTGTAGAATTTACAAATGATCAAATTGATATTGGTGAAATTAGATATGCTGATTTTCATTATCACCAATATTCTTCAAGATACGATAACTATAAAAAAGGCATCATAGAAAATGCGTTTAAACCTGAGTTAGGTAACGGCGCTTTAATGGACTTAGGTGTTTATGCTGTAGCACCGATGATACATTTGTTTGGTATGCCACAAAGTATTAAAGCAAATGGTTTTAAATTAGATACTGGTGCAGATGGACAAGGTAATGCGATATTGGATTATCATACTTTCCAAGCAACGATTAGTTATTCGAAAATATGTGACCGCCCCAGCCCTTCAGAAATAGTAGGGGAAAATGGTTATGTATTAATTGATAAAATAAGTGCACCTTCAAATATAAAAGTATTTAATAGAGAAGGTGTATTACAGAAAGAATATAATAATGATTCACCGTTAACAATGAAAGATGAAATAATTGAATTTATTAATTGTGTACAGAATCATAAGGTAGAGTCATCTATTAATACACATCAAAGATCATTAGAAACGATTAAAGTATTAGATGAAATTAGACAGCAAATTGGAGTTCAATTTAATGTCTAAAAAGTACTTCATCATTACGGCTGTGATTATTATCGTTTTATTGTTAGTCGTGGCATTTGTGCCGTTTAAACAAAATCCATCTTCGACATCAAGAGTGGTCGTTGATCACTTTAATCATAAGTATGCATTTCCGAGTTGTTATGACTACGAAAAAGCATCAAATTATATTGATGAAGTAACATATAAAGATGCTCAAGATTTAAAATATCCGCCTATGAATACGTGCACAGAAGAAAAGGCAAAGCCTCAATATAAATCATTGCTTAAACGGTTATTAGAAAGTACAGAAATATAAAAAATCCTGACGAAATAATATCATTTCGTCAGGATTTTTTGATTATTTCTTTAATACATCGTGTGTGCTTTCATCTTTAGTCATAACATCTTTAACGTACGGACAAACTGGATCAATTACTTTCTCTTCAGATCTTGCTTTTTCAATAACAACATCAACCAATTTTCTAGCAATACCCTGTCCACGTAGTGAAGGATCTACAAATGTATGATCGACCACAAGTGTCTTGCCATCTAAGTCTTGATACGTGATTTCCGCTTCAAAATCATTCTCAGAATTGCCTACATAAAATTTGTTTGTACCTTGTTTGATTTCCATTTAAAGCACACTCCTTATAAATTATTTACCTAATAATTCATCAATAGGTGGAACGACTTGTTTCTTACGAGAAACAACGCCAGGTAATACAGCGACATTTCCATTTAATTCAGTGTTGAACGCTTTTGTTACGACTTGTTGTTCTTTACCTAAAGCAATAGCAGTTGAGTCACTGTTTAAGATATCTGTAATAACAAATACAAATAAGTCATATTGTTCTTTAGCAATAATTGCGTTGATTTCATTTTCAACGTCTTCTTGAATTTCAAGAACTTCGTTTACATCAACAGTATTAACTTGTGCAATACGTACGACTTTATCACCCATGTTGAATGATTTAGCATCCATATTTAAAAGGAATTCAGGTGATTTACCTTTTACTGAAGCACCAGCTTTTAACATTTCTAAACCATATTCATTTAAATCAACATTGGCAATTTTAGCTAATGCTTCACAAGCTTGTTTATCTTGTTCTGTGCATGTTGGTGATTTAAATAGTAATGTATCAGAAATAATAGCTGAAATCATAAGACCAGCAATTTCAGGTTTAATTTCAATACCATTTTCTTCGTACATTTTTTTTAGGATTGTAGTCGTACAACCAACTGGTTCAGCTCTGTAATATAATGGAGCTGCTGTTTCAAAATTGCTGATACGGTGGTGATCAACAACCATAGTAATTGTAGCATCTGTAATATCATCAGCACTTTGTTGGAATTCGTTGTGATCGACTAAAATAACGTCTTTACCTTTTAAAGGTGTTTCTAATAATGCAGGTGCTTGAACTTTGAAATAATCCAATGCGAATTGTGTTTCGTCTGAAACGTCTCCAAGTCTTGCTGCTTGAACGTCATTTCCAAGTTCTTTTTGTAAATCTTCCATTACTAATGCTGAAGCAATTGTATCTGTGTCAGGATTCTTATGTCCAAATATAAATGTGTTTACCAATGTAATTTCTCCTTTTGCTTTGAATATTCTGTCACTTTATTTTAACATGAACACCTTGTCTATTCTACAACTGCGCCTATACTATTTTCAAAATGTGTAAGCGCCCAATCGTGCCCAGCTTGATTAAAAGAAGCGACACAATTCTTAGGAATAATAATTTGATAATTTAAATTGTAAGCATCGACAGCAGTATGTAACACACAGATATCTGTACAAACGCCGACAATTTCAACAGTATCAATATGTCGTTCTCTTAATAAACTATCAAGATTTGTACCGAAAAATGCACTATATCTTGTCTTATCTATCCAAAATACATGATTAGAATGCTTGATTGAATCGTATTGAGGCTTTAATGAGTTATATAAATTTCTACCTTCTGTACCTACGATATTATGAGGTGGAAATAATTTTGTTTCAGGATGATATGGATCATTCTCATGGTGATAGTCCATTAAATAAAAAATTAAATCTTCATTCGAGTTGTATGTTTCGATTTTATGGTGAATATTTTGTTCAATTTCTTGACCAGGTTCTCCGCATGTTAACTTACCATCTGACGCAACGAAATCATTTGAATAATCAACGATAATGAGTGCTTTCTTCAATTATACTCCCCCTAATTGTTTATAAAATGTTTTCAGTGTAATATAAATATACATGCAAGTATACGCTATATTAAGGTGGTTATGAAGTATGAAGCATATTGTTAATGTAAATCGTTATGGTGCTAAAGGTGGTTGTGGAATAACAGATACAGTTGGTATTCAATTAGCTTTATTACAAGCTAAGAAAGGACCAGTAACAGTTTATATACCTAAAGGTGTTTATCATATTATTTATGAATTAGTGATATATGAGAATACAACGCTTATTTTACATGATGAAGCTGTATTAATCAGAAAATCGCCTACAGCTATGCTGAAAAACGGTCATAGATTAAAAAAATACTATGGCTACGATGGTCACGGTAATATCAATATTATCGGTGGGACATTTGATGCGTATGGACATACAAATAATACAAATAACACAATCATGTCTATTGGTCATGCACGCAATATTCAAATACATAATGTGACATTTAAGAATGTTGTTGGTGGACATGCGATTGATGCATGTGGCTTAGATGGCTTTTATGTAAATGAATGTAAGTTTCTTGGATTCCGTGACGATAGTGGAACGAGATTATTTAGTGAAGCAGTTCAAATAGATATTCAAACAGACGGTGCATTTCCTAAATTTGGGGCAACAGATGGTACGATAACTAAAAATGCACTAATCGAAAACTGTTATTTTGGAAATTCAGGTGATCCAAACATGTTACCTTGGAATAGAGCAGTTGGGTCTCATGCAAGTATGTATGATGTATTTTATGAGAATATAAATATTCAACATAATACTTTTGAAGGGTTAGGGGATTTCGCAGTTACTCTATTAAAAGCAAAAGATTCATCTGTTACACACAATCAATTTATAAATTGTGAGGGTGGCGTAAGATATTTAGCTGTACCCACAGGTAAATATTCATTAGATATCCATAAATTAAATAGAGGCGGACAAGCAGGGTCAACTATATTGATAGGTGAAAATACATTTAAAGATATTAAAAGTAAACCAAGTATTTTAATTAAAAGTTATGAAGACGTTATGAATAAAGATATTTATATTTATAATAATCATTTTGAAGGAGAGTCTTCAAATAATATTAAATTCATTAAGACGACAGATATTTATTTATACAATAACCGTAATTTAAGTAATATCAAACAAGATCAAGTTGAGAACCTTATTCATATTTAATTATAATGGAGGACATGATGAATAGCATAGACCGTTATATTGAACAAATTGATGAAAAGAAAAAAGAAACATATATTCATTTGCTAAATACAATCAAAACACATTTACCACCAGGCTAGGAACTAGTCATGCAATACGGTATGCCGACATTTGTAGTACCTTTAGATAAATATCCAAAAGGTTATTTAAATAGAGTAGACGAACCACTTCCATTCATTAGTGTTGGTGCTCAAAAAAATCATATTGCCTTATATCATATGAGGTTATATGGGATGCATGAATTGAAAGATTGGTTTGAGAATAGATACAAAGAACAAGTACCAACTAAATTAAATATGGGGAAAAGTTGTATTAGATTCACAAACAATAAAAACATACCCTTTACTCTAATAGGTGAGTTGAGTGAAAAAGTCACTGTAGATGAATGGATACAAAAATATGAATCAGGACATAGAAATCAAAAATAATAGTTTTTGTGATTTTTACTTAAATTATACGAGAATGATTAGTGTTTTGCATAAAATCGTAGATTATAAAAAAGCACCTCATTATTACTGAATAAATCAGTATAATGAGGTGTTATTTAATTTGAGTTAGGAATTATGTCTCAAACTCTTTATTTATGTAATTCGCTTATCAAAATTACCTAGCACTTTTACATTAAAATCTAAAGTTTTTAGGATTGTGATGACTTTTTTCATTTCTACATCTTCAGCGCTACAATCTGCTTGAACAAAGAAATGATACATGCCGAGTTGCGTTTTGAGTGGTCTTGATTCAATCCATGATAAGTTAATATTAAACAAAGCAAATGTATTTAATATACTTGCTAATAAGCCTGGTTTATCTTGGTCAGGTGTAATTAACAAAATACTATCTGTTGCTTTTTCAACATGTTTTTCTTGTGCTGATAAAATTAAAAATCTTGTTGTATTATGTGGATAGTCTTCGATGTGTTCATGTAATGCTTCAACATCGTCATTAGATTTTTCTAAACCAATTGGTGCTATAGCGCCAGTATGTGCATCTATTTCATCTAAACTTTGAACAGTACTGTCAGAATATCTGTATGCAAAGTTATGATTTTTAATGAATTTAGATGTTTGATTGATCGCTGGGGCAATAGAAACAACTTCTTTAATATCTTCTAATTTTGCGCCTTTTTGAACATAAAGAGAAAATGATATATCTAGATGTAATTCGTCTATAACGTGGATTTTCTGCTCTGTTAATGAATCGGCAATGATGTTGATTGTACCTTCGATAGAATTTTCAATTGGGGCAATTGCAATGTTCTGTGGGTCAGCTTCAATTGCTTTAACCACTTCGTATAAATTTGACTTAGGAATATATTCATTGATTTCATCTGGCTTATATTTAAGTGCTGCCATATGTGAAAATGTACCTAATGGTCCTAAATAATATAACTTCATAAATGACTTCCTTTCTAATGCATTGGACAACCTTGTTGATTTTGTCTATATAAAAAGTTTGGACTTCTCATCTCATTATCATAGCCTTTATGATAATTATGTACAAGTGAAGGTGAAAGGGGCGGTGCGAGCCAACTCCATTTTCCGGTCACTTTTCTATTGGCTTTACATTCATTTTCTTCAAATTTCTTAAATTGTTTAGAGGCATTATAATGATCAACAATCGCAACACCCGCTTCTTTATACGAATGATAAATAGCATAATTAAACTCTACTAAAGCTCTATCTCTCCAGTAACTTGATGTTGTCGTTGTATCAAAATCAAATGCTTCTGCAATGTCTTTTAATTTATTATAGCGATATTCGTCTGTAAAATTTCTAACGCCAATTTCAGTTTCCATGTACCACCCGTTGAATGGGGCAGTATGATAATATATACCACCAATTTCTAAATCCATATTTGAAATGATGGGTACTGCATACCATTTTAGTTGTAGTGATGCTAACTTAGGATACTGTTTATGAGTGATGTTAATTTCTTTAATGAGTCCTTGTGGATATTGATGGATTTTAGGGCGTTGTTGATTAATTCGAAACATTAATGGAAGCACATCAAAATCAGTATGAGGACTTTGCCAATTTAAATGGTGTGCTAATTTCGTCATTTTGATAGATTTAGGGTCGCCCTTATTTTCGTATCCTGCATATCTAATCAATTGTTCATTCATAATTTCTATTTGGTTATTATATATGCTTATCATTGGTTTGATTTTTCCGTCATTTGTAGCGTCTTTAATGTGATCTTCAATTGAAGCGATAAATGTTTGTTCATCTTGAATATGTCTTAAATCTCTAACCGTCAATTTATCCCAAAAAAGTCTACCAATACATCTATTTGAATTTCTCCAAGCTACTTTCGCACCATATTCTAATTCTTCGGTAGTGTGGGTATAAGTACCAGTTTTAGAAATTTCATGTTCTATTTCTTGTATTCTTTTATTCATTTGTAATTCTGATATTTCTAATTCTTTATACATATCTTTAATAAAAGCAGTCGCTTTATCTCGTAACATAAATACACCTCTATGTACTAGTATAAGCGACTGCTAATTTTTGACAATATATGAATTATGACAATTTACCAATTATTAATGTCTTGTCGTTCACCTTTAAAATTACCTGACTTTTTATGACGTTCTTTTAATACTGATATCACATCTTCAAATTTAACGCTTCTATCATGTAGTAATACGAATAAATGATAAAGTACATCAGCGACTTCATTTGTGAGTTCTAATTTGTCATCTTTCATCGCTGCGATAACGACTTCAAATGATTCTTCTCCATATTTTTTAGAAATTTTATCTATACCTTTATTAAGTAAATAATTTGTATATGATTTTGGATTATTAGAATCAACACTTTCTTGAATAGTCATTTCTAAAGATTCAAGCGTGTATGGTTCTTCAGTATTAAAACAACTAACAGATCCAGTATGACAAGTAGGGCCATCAGGATTGACTTGTAACAAAATTGTATCTTGGTCACAATCTAATTGTATATCGATAACATGCTGGATATGATTGGACGATTCGCCTTTTTTCCATAGACGATCTTTACTTCTTGAATAAAACCAACAGACTTTATCTTGAATGGTTAAGTTATAAGCTTCTTCATTCATATAACCTAACATTAATACTTGTCCAGTTTGGTAATGTTGTAAAATTGCTGGTACAAGACCTTTAGAAAAATCAGGTGCTAATTCACTCATCGTACATTCACTCCTTCATTAGATAAATGTGTTTTGACTGCTTGTATCGTTGTTTCTTTATCGTGAAAAATACTTGCAGCGAGACCTGCAGATACATCTGTTTGTTTAAATAAATCAACAAAATGCTGACTATTACCGCCACCACCTGATGCAATAACAGGTAAAGACACCAGTTGGTTTATTTCTGTTAATAAACGATGATCAAATCCTTGTTTAACACCATCGTAATCCATACTGGTAATTAATAATTCACCGGCGCCGAGATTTTCAACTTCTTGAACCCAATCTAACACGCGTTTATCTGTTCGCTGTTTACCACCATGTGTATAACAGTACCAATCTTGATGTTCTTCTTCCCATTTAGCATCAACTGCGATACAGATACATTGTTTTCCGAACTTATCACTCGCTTCACGAATAAATGCTGGGTTACGCAATGCACTTGAGTTTAAAGAAATCTTATCAGCACCATGATTAAGTAATACCGAAATATCTTCAAGTGTACTAATACCACCACCTATTGTAAGTGGAATGAATAATTTTGAAGCTGTTTCTGATATGATATCTAACATCATTTGATGTCCATTTTCTGTCTTAGAAATATCTAAGAACACAAGCTCATCTGCCGCTTCTTGATTATAATATTCAGCTAATTCAACTGGATGTCCAATATCTCTCAAACCTTTAAATTTTATGCCTTTAACGACTCGTCCATCTTTAACATCTAAGCATGGGATGATTCTTTTTTTGATCATTCAATACCCTCCCAAAATGCATCCGTATTTGCTGCTTTTCCAACAATAGCAGCGTGAACATTTAATGCATCCAGTTGATTGATGTCATCTTTATTTCTTATACCACCAGATGCAATGACAGGTATAGATGTTGATTGTACTAATTTGCCTGTTAATTCAAAGTTTGGTCCAGATAATTTACCGTCTTTCGAAATATCTGTATAGATAATTCCGCCGAGAGGGAATGTGTTAATTTTTTCAATGAAATCAAATAGGTTTATGCCGGCATCATCGAGCCAACCGTTTAGTTTGATTTTTTCAACATATGCATCGACAGATAAATATATTTTGTTAGGGAACCTATTAGTCACTTCTTTTAACCAGTCTAAGTCTTGTATGCCTTTAGTGCCGACGATAATGTACTCAACGCCTTTATTTAAATATGATTCAATTGTTTCAACACTTCGAATACCGCCACCAACTTCAATTGGTAAATGAGTTAAATTGACGAGTTGTTCTATGTAATTTGCTTCTGTTGGTTGTTGATTTTTTGCGCCGATTAAATCGATGACATGAATTCTAGAAACTTGTTTAAATTTTGAATAGAAAGCAATTGCTTCTTCTGCAGTTCTAGGCATAGATTCTTTAGAATCATATTTACCTTCAGTTAATCTCACGCTAGTGGAGTCTATTAAATCTATTGCTGGCCAAATTTCAATCATTTAAAAAACCTTCTTTCAATGCTTGGTCTAGTATTTTGAGTCCGTAATCACCACTTTTTTCTGGGTGGAATTGTATACCGATAATATTTTTTTGTTGCACGATTGCAGTGATTGGTTGTCCATAGTCTGCTGTAGCAACTATAGGTAAATCAGTAGAGACATGATAAGAATGTATAAAGTAAACATCACCATCAAGTAGAGGATGTTCACTTTGTAAATTGTTCCATCCTAAATGTGGAACAGGGTAGGGACTCTCTATAGGTATAACGTTCCCTTGCAATAAATTTAATCCTTTTGTTGAACCTTCCGCACTGTATTCAAATAGAACTTGCATACCTAAACAAATGCCAATGATTTTATGTGTATCTTTAATATCTTTAATCACTTTGTCTAGACCACTTGATGTCAATTGTTTCATAGCATCTTTGAAGTGCCCGACACCTGGAAGAATAACATGTGTACTATTTTTTATAGTTTCTTCATCTGAAGTTAATATGGCATCATATCCTAAATGTAAGAGGGCACGTTCAATATTTTTAATATTGCCAAGTCCGTAATCAATGATTGCAATCATTATTCAATCACACCCTTAGAAGAAGGGATACCTGCATAATCATCTTGTGTTAATGCGATTTTTAGACTTCTAGCAAATGCTTTGAAAATCGCTTCGATTTCATGGTGTGTATTGCCACCTCTAATTAAATCAATATGTGTCGTTAATCTTGCATTAATCACAAGTGCTCTAAAGAATTCCTCTACAAGTTCGGTATCAAACGTGCCAACTTTTTCACGAGAAAATGTCGCATTAAATGATAAATATGGTCTGCCACTTATATCCGTTACAACACGTGCTAAAGTTTCGTCCATTGGTATATAGAATGAACCATATCTCGTAAATGATTTTTTATCTTTAACGACTTCAAGAAGTAATTGACCTATTACAATGCCAATATCTTCAACAGTATGATGATCATCTACATGTGTATCTCCATCAACTTCTATATTTAATGCAATACCACTATGAAAACTAAATAACGTCAACATATGGTCTAAGAAACCAACACCTGTATTAATGTTTGAATCTTCTCCATCTAATCGTAGTTGAATTTTGATATCTGTTTCTTTAGTTGATCTTTCTTTTTGATAAGTCATATTCTTGTCTCCATTCTTTAACGATTTTTTCAAGTTCATTTAATTCAGATTCTGTAGCAATAGAGTATCTAACAGTTTGTTGCATGTTTGGTTCATCATAAAATCTTGGTAAATAGCCATGGTCATAAATATATTGACCTAATGATTCTGCTAAATCTCCATAAGTTAAGACGAAATTTGTTTTTGAAGGTATAACATGGATAACATCGCTCACATGTTGTTCGAAAATATTTCTTAATTGAATACTCAATTGTCTTTGTTGCTTTAATAATGAATGTACAAGTTCTTTATTACTGAAAATTTCAGTCGCAATATTTAAAGTTAATGTGTTTAATGGATAAGGATGCGCGATACGATTTAAAGTTTGAATGGTTTTCTCAGTAGAAATGACGATGCCGACTCTTAATCCAGCTATTGCAAATGCTTTGCTTAACGTACGCATTTGAATGATATGGTCTTGTAATTCAATATCATATGCATCTCCAAAATCTAAATAAGCTTCATCAATAATAAAATAACCACCAATTGCCTTCATTTCATTCGCGATTTCTTCTAAAAATGCTTTAGGATATTGAATGCCTGATGGATTATGAGGCACACTCATAATGAAAAATGCTGGCTTTAATTTTTGGATTGATTGCTTAATTTTATCTAACGAGAATGTATAGTCATCTTCTGCATCTACATAGTGAATAGGGCGATTAATCTGATGAGCATATGCAGTATACATGAAGAAATCTGGATTAAGCGTTAGTACTGGTCCATCTGGTAATGCAATCATGCATTTTTGAATCCACTCATCTGAACCATTAGCTGCAGAAACTTGGTTAGGTGATAATTGATAGTAGTCTGCATAAGACTTGATAAAGGCATCATATTCCTCATCAGGATAAAAATTAAAATTTGAATTGGCGATAATATTTTTTAAAGTTGCATCATCTAATGCAGGAATAGGACTTTCATTCTTGTTTATTCTAATCATGTTTCACGACTCCTCGTTGTTTGTTAATCTCACTTCTAAAGATTGTTTATGTTGATATAAACCTTCTTGTTCAGCCAAAGCTATGGCACTAGGTGCAATACTTTGATAAGTGTGTTCATCTAAATGAATGACAGAATGACTCGTTAAGAAATCATTAACTGTTAAGCCATTCGAGAATCTTGCTGTTTTATCAGTCGGTAATACATGACTCGGTCCAGCAGCATAGTCACCAATTGCTTCTGGTGAGTATTGACCTAAGAACATTGCTCCGACGTATTTAATTTTACCAATATATTTACTTGGATCAGTCGTTTGAATGGATAAATGTTCTGGCGCAATATAATTAATGACTTCTATCGTTTCGTGAATATCACGCGTTAAAATTGGATAATGATAATTTTTAATACTTTGTTCGATAATTTGTTTTCTTGGTGCTTGATCTATAGCTTGTTGTAGTTTCTGTTGAACTTTTGTTAAGAAAGAAGAATCTGTTGATACTAGAAATGTTCTAGCTTGTTCATCATGTTCTGCTTGCGCTAATATATCCTGAATGATGTAATCTACATTTGAATTTTCATCAGCAATAAGTGCAATTTCACTTGGTCCAGCTATTTGATCAATACCAACTACACCATATAATAACTGTTTACTTAGTGAAACAAATTGGTTACCTGGTCCAACAATTTTATCTACTTTTGGAATTGTTTCAGTACCGAAAGCTAATGCAGCGATACTTTGAGCGCCACCAACTTGGAATACTCGATCAACACCCGTAATATGGCATGCAGCAAGTATAGCTGGATCGATACCATCTTTTTGAGGTGGGGTAACAACAATAATTTCTTGAACATTTGCTACTTTAGCAAGTGTAGCTGTCATCAGAACTGTTGATGGGTAACTTGCTTTTCCACCTGGTACATAGATGCCGACTTTTTCAATAGGATGATAAAGTTGGTAAGTTTGACCTGTTGTTACATTTTCATGTTTAATTTTTTGTTGGAAATTTTTAATTTGTTCAAAGCTTGTTTCAAGTGCTGATCTTAAAGTATCTGATATAAGGTTGATGCTGTTTTTTATATCATATTGTGGGACTTCAAGTTGCTCTAAATCAACATTGTCGAATTTCTTGTTATAGCGAAATAAAGCTTGGTCTTGCTGTTCTTTAACATCTTGGATAATTTTTTTAACATCTTCAGTATTACTTTCGTCTGTTAATCTATCTTGTTCAAATTTATTTATGAATTCCGTTTTAGATAGCATTCATCGACACCCCAATTTCTTCTATAAATGATTCAATCATATTTGATTTACTAAAAAATGCATGTTTATTTGTAATAAGTTTAGCATTGATGTCACCAATAGATTCTTTTTCAACGAGTCCATTAGATTTTAATGTCGTACCCGTTTGGACGATATCAACGATAGCATCAACCATATTCACTACTGCTGCTAATTCTACAGATCCTGATAATGGAATAATTGAGACATCTTGTCCTTTATTTTTAAAGTACGCTTTCGTCGTTTTAACATAAGTCGTCGCAATTTTTTTATATTCTGTTACTTCAGGTTTACTTGCAACAGCAAAGTGACAATAACCAAAAGGTAAATCAACTAAGTTGTTTACATTGAGTTTATCTTTTTCATCTAGAATATCACTGCCTGTAATACCAATATCAGCAATGCCTTCTTCAACATATGTTGATACATCATTTCCTTTAACAAGAATAAATCTAACGTTCGCAACTTCAATTTGAAGTTTACGTTCTCTATTATTTAAGGCGTCTGCCCATTTTGGGTTACCATTTTCATCAATAAATTTTATGAAATCTTTTAATAAACGTCCTTTACTTAATGCAACTGTTAACATAATGACCTCCTATGATAGTTGAATACCAAATCCAAAACCTTCTAACGTACCGTTATAGTGCCCGCCTGAAGCGATTGGATTTCTATTGTTATTTTCGTAAAGCTGAATGAAGCTCCCAACATAATATGATTTTGGGGGCATTGTTGTTATATCTAAATGTATATGGTTAATACCTGATGCTTCTAATGTCGCTTTCCAATATTGTAAAGATTTATAAGTTGGATGGTCAGTATCAGCAAAAGTTGTTAAAAAGTCTAATTGTTGATGAGTAGGTGTTTTAAGTAATTGTACGAGTGAATGATTTTGTGAAAGTAGTTTAGAAATTTTTGAAATATTTCTTTCACTAATAGCCGTAAATAATTCTTCGTTTTGTTCTTCTTTAGAAAGTAAAAGATCAAATAATTGATAATGCCCAATAACAGCAAAATCAACATTTAAATCAAGTTCATTTTGGATAAAGTCATGTATATATTCATAACATTGCAACATGTCATTCCTTTTAGGATTGAAAATTTCAACACCTAAATTTGTATATATATGTTCATTAATTGCGATAGGGCCAGCATATGTTACGGAACGTGCATCAAGGTTATATTCACGACTATAATGTTGGATTTGATCCGTCCAATCATTTCTTAAACTATAAAATGCATCGCCATTTTTCCAAATACTTCTAGTATCTAAACTATTCAAATCATCTTGTGTTAATTGTTTCCAATGAAGTTTCTCTATGAAGCTCATATCAATCACTTCGAAATCTCGAGTACTAAAATATTTTAGAAATTTAAGTTCTTTTTCTTTCTTTTGAATAACGTCATCTCTGTATTTTACATAATCCATATTATAAACCTCGCTTTTACTCTCTACCAAGTTAAAGTATTTATTTAATTATAAATGATACTATAACATGCATAACGAAACATATCAATTGAAAGTTCTGAATATTTAAAATATCAAAAAAATATATAAAAAATAAACCCATAGACATTTGAATTGATCAAAGTCTATGGGTTCTCATTATATTTTAACGATGCGATTTTAATTTTTATTAATAGCTTAAATTATGCTTCAACTTTTGTAGGTGTTCTATGAATAAGTAATAGAATAAAGACGATAAATACAAACGCAGCAATCATCGTAAAGAATATTGTGCCGTTTGATAATTGTATAATCGTTCCTCCAAGCATTGGGCCAATGATACTACCGACACTAAATGACATGGCTATCATTAAATTACCAGCAGGTAGATTATGCTTTGGTGTTAAATCTGTCATAAAGCTTACACCTAATCCATAAAAAGATCCTGTGAATAATCCTGCGATTAAGAATAATCCCATCATAATAAATGTACTCGTTGGTAAAAAGTCACCTAACATAAACACGATGCTGCCGATTAATGTTAATCCTGTTAATACTTTCTTTCTACCATGAATGTCGCTAAACATGCCTAATGGTACTTGGAAAAGAATAGCACCAAGACTAAATGCAGGTAAGATTAATGTAATACTTGTGACATCAAGTCCATTTCTTAAACCATAAACAGGGAAGTTACTATGTAATCCTGCTTCAAATAATCCATATAATAATGGAAACATAAACGCTATCCATGATGTTCTTATAACATCACCAAAGTTTTTTAACGTATTTAATATACTGACTGGTCTAACATTTGATGAAGGGAATTCATTGTGTATTAAAAGGACTAATGAAATTGTTATTAATGAAAGTATTGCTGAAAGGATAAATGGTAAAGCTTCCGAAACGTCTACAAGTTTAGCTAAAAGGGGCCCTAACATAAAACCTGCTGAGAAACTGAAACCATAAACAGAAATCGTTCTTCCTAATTTTTCTTTAGGTGTAATATGTGTTAACCAAGTTTGCGTGCTAAAGTGTAACATATTATCACCAATACCAATTAATAGTCTTAAAATAAACCAAATAGATAATGTCTTTAAAGTTGGAAATAACAATAAAGATAAGGCAACTATGGCTCCACCAACTAATATCATATATTTAAACCCAGACTTTCTAACAAGCCCTTCGATAAAGAATGATGATAAAAATACACCTATATATAATGAAGTTGCATGTAAACCATTCAATGAACTTGAAATACCATTTCGTTCAAAGATGACCGATATAAGTGGTAAGAGCATTCCTTGTGAAAAACCAGAGACAGCTACAATAATTGAAAGTATAATAAATAATTTTTTGAATGAAGAATTTTTCATTTGTATGCCTCCTTCTAAATTTTACATCTTTAGTATTTTATCACAGAGGTAAATGACTTGATATATTTAAGTTACTTTTTAATTTTTAATTTAAAAAGTATGATAAAATAATATAAAATTAGATAACCTGAGGAGTATTGAATAATGTATAAATATGAAGACGATAGTTTGATGTTACACACGGATTTATATCAAATCAATATGGGTGAAACTTATTGGAATGATGGTATTCATGAGCGTACTGCTATTTTTGATTTGTATTTTAGAAGCATGCCATTTAATAGCGGCTATGCTATTTTTAGTGGATTAGAAAGAATTGTGCAATTTATTGAGCATTTCAAATTCACAGAATCAGATATTGAGTATTTAAGAGAAGTTGGATATCAAGATGATTATTTAGATTATTTAAAATCATTGAGATTTACAGGGAACATTAGAGCAATGAAAGAAGGGGAACTTTGTTTCAATAATGAACCACTCATTAGAGTAGAAGCGCCACTTATTCAAGCTCAACTTATTGAAACAGCACTTTTAAATATCGTGAATTTCCAAACGTTAATTGCGACTAAAGCAAGTAGAATTAAACAAGTTGTTCGTGATGAAATAGTAATGGAATTTGGTACTAGAAGAGCGCAAGAAATGGATGCTGCGATTTGGGGTGCTAGAGCAGCGATGATTGGTGGATTTGATTCTACAAGTAATGTTAGAGCTGGTAAATTATTTGGTATTCCGATTTCAGGAACACATGCACATTCAATGGTTCAAACATACGATGATGAATATACAGCGTTTAAAAAATATGCTGAAAGACATAAAAATTGTGTGTTTCTAGTAGATACTTTCCATACTTTAAAATCGGGTGTGCCGAATGCGATTAAAGTAGCGAAAGAATTAGGAGATAAAATTAATTTTATCGGTATTCGACTAGACTCAGGAGATATTGCTTATTTATCTAAAGAAGCAAGAAGAATGTTAGATGAAGCTGGCTTTACAGAAGCAAAAATCTTTGCTTCAAATGATTTAGATGAACAAACGATTACAAGTTTAAAAGCACAAGGTGCTAAAGTAACGGCATGGGGTGTCGGTACGAAACTGATTACAGCATATGATCAACCAGCGTTAGGTGCTGTATATAAACTTGTAGCAATTGAAGAAGAAAATGGCGAATTATCAGATCGCATCAAAATTTCTAACAACGCTGAAAAAGTTACAACACCTGGTAAGAAAAATGTTTATAGAATTATCAATACTAAAACGAATAAATCTGAAGGCGATTATATTACTTTAGAAGATGAAGAGCCGAATAAAGAAGAACGATTAAAAATGTTCCATCCTGTTCATACTTATAAAATGAAATATATCAAGCATTTTAAAGCTGTCGATTTACATCAAGACATTTTTAAAGACGGTAAACGTGTGTACACACTTCCTGAAATAAATGAAATTAGGGAATTTGCTTTTAACAATCTAGATATACTATGGGAAGAAAATAAACGTTATTTAAATCCTGAAGAATATCCAGTAGATTTAAGTAAAGCATGTTGGGATAATAAAAATAAAAAAATATTCGAAGTGGCAGAAAGAGTTGCAGAAGCGATAAAGGATGTGGAAGAGTCATGAGAGATTTACAATCAATCATTGTCAAAGAAATGAATGTTAAAAAATCAATCGATCCCAAAAAGGAATTTGAAGAAATCAAGCGGTTCTTGAAATCTTACGTTAAAGCACATAGTTTTGTTAAATCTTTAGTGTTAGGTATTTCCGGCGGGCAAGATTCGACATTATTAGGTAAAATCGCGCAATTAACAGTAGATGAATTAAATGCTGAAGAGAATCATCAATATGAATTTATTGCTGTAAGATTACCTTATGGCGAACAATTTGATGAACAAGATACACAAGATGCATTAGATTTTATCAATCCAAGTAAACGTGTAACAGTCAATATTAAGCCTGCAGTGGACGCGAGTATTCAATCGTTGAAAGAAGCGGGTGTAGAATTAACTGATTTCCAAAAAGGGAATGAAAAAGCGAGAGAACGAATGAAAGTTCAATATTCAATTGCTTCTGCTAATAGTGGAATTGTACTTGGTACGGATCATTCTGCTGAAAATATTACAGGTTTCTATACGAAATTTGGAGATGGCGCTTGTGATGTTGCACCGTTATTCGGACTTAATAAACGCCAAGGCAAAGCAATTTTAAAATATTTAGGTGGTCCAGATCATTTAATCAATAAAGTACCAACTGCTGATTTAGAAGAAGATAAACCGGCTTTACCAGATGAAGAAGCATTAGGCGTGACTTATGATGCAATTGATGACTTCTTAGAAGGTAAAAAAATCAGTGAAATAGATCAAGAAATTATTCAAAATCACTATGTAAGAAATGCGCATAAACGAGAAATGCCTTATAACCGTTACACATGGCCAAAATAATTCGTGACTTTCATAAGTTTGCTTGATAAAATGATTCCAGTATTTTGATTTATGGAGGGTTTAAATGTCAGCTATATTAGATAATCCATGGTTAATGGTACTATCTATATTTGTCATTAATATAGTATATGTATCCTGTTTAACAATGAGAACAATTTTAACATTAAAAGGATATCGATATGTGGCCGCTGCTGTTAGTGTACTTGAAGTAGTTGTTTATGTTATCGGATTAGGTTTAGTTATCAATAGTCTTGACCAAATTCAGAATATATTAGCTTATGCGCTTGGATTTGCTGCAGGCATCATTGTCGGCATGAAAATTGAAGAGAAAATTGCATTAGGATATATCGTTGTAAATGTTACGACAGCTGAATATGAAACGGATTTACCAAGAACGTTAAGAGATTTAGGTTATGGTGTAACACATTACGTTGCTAAAGGACGAGATGGAGATCGCTTAGTGATGCAAATTTTAACACCACGTAGATTTGAATTGAAATTAATGGATACAATTAAACAATTGGATTCTAAAGCCTTTGTAATCGCTTATGAACCTAAGAACATACACGGTGGATTCTGGGTTAAAGGTGTACGAAGCAAAAAGTTAAAGGCGTATGATACGGATGAAGTTTAGAGTAGAAGACAATGAAACAATTGAAATGTGTCTCAAAAGAATGAAAGCTCAAGGTTATACACCTGTAAAAAGATTTGAAAAACCTGTATTTATTGAGAAAGAAAATGGTGACATCGAAGTTCTTAAACAAGAAATACAATTCGTAGGTAAGAAAAACAAAGAATGAAAATAAATCTGGGACATGAGAATGTGGCCCAGATTTTTTTCTGCTTTTAGTTTATTCTCATACTGTTACAATATATAATGAAAGATATTAGGAATAAAATTATAAATCACGAACAATTTTGTATTTTTTATAAACAATGTACGTGTTCGAAGAAGTCTGTTATACTATAAATGACTAAAATATGTTAGGAGAATTTATCAATGATTGAACGTTATTCAAGAGAAGAAATGGCTAATATTTGGACAGAACAAAATCGTTTTGAAGCTTGGTTAGAAGTTGAAATACTAGCTTGTGAAGCATGGAGTAAATTAGGACACATTCCTGCAGAAGATGTAAAGCTTATAAGACAAAATGCTAAGGTCGACGTTGATAGAGCTAAAGAAATTGAACAAGAAACACGTCACGATGTTGTGGCATTCACAAGACAAGTTTCTGAAACTTTAGGTGAAGAACGTAAATGGGTACATTACGGTTTAACTTCAACTGATGTTGTTGACACAGCGTTAAGTTATGTCATTAAACAAGCAAATGAAATCATTGAAAAAGACTTAGAAAGATTTTTAGAAGTATTAAAAAATAAAGCAATTGAACATAAAACAACTTTAATGATGGGTAGAACACATGGTGTACATGCTGAACCAACAACATTTGGTATTAAAATGGCACTATGGTATACAGAAATGAAACGTAACTTAGAAAGATTTAAACGAGTTCGTGAAGAAATTGAAGTTGGAAAAATGAGTGGTGCAGTTGGTACATTTGCAAATATTCCACCAGAAATTGAAGAGCATGTATGTACAGAATTAGGGTTAGGTTGTGCGCCAGTTTCTACGCAAACACTTCAACGTGATCGTCATGCGTATTACATTGCGACATTAGGTTTAATCGCAACATCTATTGAAAAATTTGCAGTAGAAGTTCGTGGTTTACAAAAAACTGAAACACGTGAAGTTGAAGAAGCTTTTGCTAAAGGTCAAAAAGGCTCTTCAGCAATGCCTCATAAACGTAATCCAATTGGTTCAGAAAATGTTACAGGTTTAGCACGTGTGATTAGAGGATATATTACGACAGCTTATGAAAATGTACCATTATGGCATGAAAGAGATATTTCACATTCATCTGCTGAAAGAATTATGTTACCAGACGTAACAATCGCATTGGATTATGCATTAAACAGATTTACGAATATCATCGATCGTTTAACAGTATATCCAGAAAATATGAAACGTAATATCGATAAAACATTTGGTTTAATTTATTCACAACGTGTTATGTTAACGTTAATTAATAAAGGTATGGTAAGAGAAGAAGCATATGATATCGTTCAACCAAAAGCAATGGAATCATGGGAAACTCAAACACCGTTTAGAACATTAGTAGAACAAGATGAAAAAATTACAAACTTGTTAAGTACTGAAGAATTAGATGAATGCTTCAATGAGAAACATCATTTAAATCAAGTCGATACAATATTCAGAAGAGCGGGTATAGAATAAGACACGTTTTACTGTACTTTAATAGGTTAGTGCGTTAAAATGCAATTAATGAACTTATATTAAACAGGGGTTGATTTTTTGCAAATTGAAAAATTAAGAGGAAAAGCATTAGATGAACTATTTGATGCAGTTCTTACATTAGAAACTCGAGAAGAATGTTATCAATTTTTTGATGATTTATGTACAGTAAATGAATTACAGTCATTGTCACAAAGATTACAAGTGGCTAAAATGATTAAACAAGGATACACTTATGCTCATATAGAAAAAGAATCAGGTGCTTCAACTGCAACAATCTCAAGAGTTAAACGCTCATTGCAATGGGGTAATGATGCATATACGATGATTCTTGAAAGAATGAATATTGACTTCGAAAAATAATCATAAATATGTATGAGGGGCTGAGACATTAATGGATGTCTCAGCCTTAATTGGTTAAAATAGTATATAAATAGTAAATTTTATGAAATAAGGAGCTTTACGCATGAAGAAATTATTTTTAATAATTGGCATATCTACTTTAGTATTAAGCGCATGTAGTGATGATCAGAATACAGATAAGCAATCTACTAAAGAAGAACATACTCAAAAAGATAAAAAAGAGACTGCACAAAAATCTAAAAAGCAAGAAGAGAAGAAACATAAAGTTACAAAGAAAGATGGCATCACTTATGTTGATGGGCATGTTTTTGTAAATAAAAAAGTAGGCTTACCACATGATTATGCCCCAGGTGAAAATAGTACTGCAAGAAATCAATTAAATAAACTAATACAAGATGGAACGAATGAAGGTTTAGACTTAGTATTTAGAAGCGGATATCGTTCTTATGAAAATCAAAAACAACTATATAATGATTATGTAGCAAGAGATGGTGAAGAAGCAGCTAACCAATATAGTGCTAAACCAGGACAATCAGAACATCAGACAGGATTAGCATTTGATGTAGGTTCAAACTCAGCAACTGATGATTTTAGAAAGTCATTCGGTAATACAAACGAAGGAAAATGGATTAAAACATACGCACATCAATATGGATTTATCATTAGATATCCATTAGGCAAAGAAAAAATAACAGGATACCAATATGAACCATGGCATTTAAGATATGTCGGTAAAGAATTAGCAGAAAAAATTTATAAACAAGACACAACATTAGAAGAATACTTTGATTACGGTAAGTAGAAGTTGTGAGAGAAATTGAACATGTGAGTTAAAGAAGGAGTAAACTCACGAGATTGCAAAACATGTGAGTTAAAGAGACAGTAAACTCACGAGATCGCAAAAGATGTGAGTTAAAGAGGCAGTAAACTAACATGTTCACCAAACTCACACCTCACATCTTCACAAACATACAACTTCATCTTAACCGTATCTCGAACAATGTAAGAAGCGAAATTTTTCGCTTCTTTTTTTATGATAATTGTCCTATTTCATTTCGGAATTTAATCTTAAAAATGCTATAATTAATCTTATGATAATTAAAGGAGTTTAAGTATGTACGATATAAATTTGTGGAGTCACGTATTTAAATTAGATCCAGCGAAATCTATATCAGATGAGGACTTAATGAAAATATGTGAATCTGGTACGGATGCTATTATAATTGGCGGTACTGATAATGTTACGGAAGATAATGTACTTAATTTAATGAGTAGAATTAGACGTTATCCGCTACCTTGCGCACTTGAAATTTCTAATATTGAAAGTGTTGTGCCTGGTTTTGATTTTTATTTTGTACCGAGTGTTTTAAATAGTAATAATGTTGACTTCCATAATGGTCTGCTTCAAAAAGCTGTTAAGGAATATGGCTATATGATGGATTTTGATGAAATTTTCTTAGAAGGCTATGTTGTCATGAATGAAGACAGTAAAGTAGCGCAATTGACAGGTGCGAATACAGATTTAGATGAAGAAGATTTAATCAGTTATGCAAGAATGGTGGATAAACTTTATCATTTACCTATTTTTTATTTAGAATACAGTGGTAAGTATGGAAAAGTGGAAGAGGTTAAAGCTGTTAAAGAACATTTAGAAAACGCCCAACTTATTTATGGTGGCGGTATAGATAATTTAGAAAAAGCGAAAGAAATGGCAGAATATGCTGACATAATTGTAGTCGGTAATGCCATTTATGAAGATTTGAAAAAAGCTTTACAAACAGTAAAAGTAAAACAATAAAGGAAGGTTTTTATGAACGCATTGTTAGATAGAATGAATGACGAACAGAAACAAGCAGTCAAAACAACTCAAGGGCCATTACTGATTATGGCAGGTGCAGGTAGTGGTAAAACGAGAGTATTAACGCATAGAATTGCGTATTTATTAGATGAGAAAGATGTTTCTCCTTATAATGTTTTGGCGATTACATTTACTAATAAAGCAGCTAAAGAGATGAAAGAAAGAATTAGCCATTTAGTTGGTCCTGAAGCTGAAAGTATTTGGATATCTACATTCCACTCAATGTGTGTAAGAATCTTAAGAAGAGACATTGACCGTATTGGAATTGAAAGAAACTTTACAATTATAGATCCGACTGACCAAAAATCAGTTATTAAAGAAATATTGAAAAAACAAAATATAGACAGTAAAAAATATGACCCAAGAACATTTATTGGTGCGATTTCTAATTTAAAAAATGAATTAAAAACAGCAGAATATGCTGAAAAAGAAGCAAGTGATTTTCATGCCAATATGGTCGCTAGTGTATACAAAGGCTACCAAGAAAAATTACTTAGAAATCACGCATTGGACTTTGATGATTTAATCATGATGACGATTCAATTATTTAATAGAGTGCCTGAATTATTGGAGTACTATCAGAATAAATTCCAATATATTCATGTCGACGAATATCAAGATACTAACAAAGCACAATATACACTCGTTAATTTATTAGCAAGTAAATTTGAAAATATATGTGTCGTAGGTGACTCTGACCAATCTATTTATGGTTGGAGAGGGGCAGACATTAAAAATATTTTATCATTTGAAGAAGACTATCCAAATGCACAAACAATCTTCTTGGAGCGTAACTATAGATCAACTAAGACGATTTTAACTGCAGCAAACGAAGTGATTCGCAATAATGCTGAACGTAAACCTAAAGCATTATGGACGGATAATAACTCAGGCGAAAAGATAAAATATTATGAAGCAACAACTGAAAGAGATGAAGCAGAATATGTTATTCGTCAAATATTAAAGAAAAAACAAGAAGGCTATAAAAACCAAGATATAGCCGTGTTATATCGAACAAATGCGCAATCACGTGTACTTGAAGAAACGTTCTTGAAATCTAATATTCCTTATACAATGGTTGGTGGAACAAAGTTCTATGACAGGAAAGAAATTAAAGATATTTTAAGTTATTTAAGATTAATTTCAAATAGCAATGATGATATCAGTTTTGAAAGAATCATTAACGTACCTAAAAGAGGTATTGGACCGACATCAGTTCAAAAAATTGCTCAATATGCAGCGATGAATCAATTGAGTTACTTTGATGCTTTAGGAGAAGTTGATTTTATCGGTTTATCTAAAAAAGTTACTGAAGAAGGCGCAGCATTTTATGAAATGATGAACAACTTTATGCAACAGCAAGAGTTCTTATCTGTAACTGAAATTGTAGAACAAATATTAGAAAAATCTGGTTATAGACGTATGTTAGAGAACGAACAAACGATTGAATCACAAAGTAGACTTGAGAATATTGATGAGTTCCTGTCAGTACCAAGAGACTATGAGAAAAACACACCTGTTGAAGAGCAATCATTGATGAACTTCTTAACAGATTTATCACTTGTTGCAGATGTTGATGATGCAGATTTAGAAGCCGGTGTAACATTAATGACAATGCACTCAGCGAAAGGTCTAGAGTTCAAAGTTGTATTTATCATTGGTATGGAGGAAAGTATTTTTCCACACTTTAGAAGTCTTCAATCAGGTGAAGAACACGAAATGGAAGAAGAACGCCGAATTGCATATGTGGCTATTACGAGAGCTGAAGAAGAGTTACACTTATCTCATGCGACAACTCGTACATTGTTTGGTAGATCTCAAGCGAACTTAAAATCAAGATTTTTAAAAGAAATTCCAGAAGATTTACTGGATGGCGTGAAACCAAAAACATCATTCAAGCAAAAACAAACATCAACACCTAAACGTAGTTTTGCAGGTCGTATGAATACGAAGCAAAAACCAGAAACATCATGGAATGTTGGGGATAAAGTAACTCATAAATCATGGGGTGAAGGAATGGTAAGTGCCGTAAATGATAAAAATGGTTCTGTTGAATTAGATATCATCTTCAAAAAAGAAGGACCAAAACGTCTATTAGCACAATTTGCACCTATTGAGAAGAAAGGGGAGTAAACTATGGAAGATTTAAAATCAAGAGTTAAAGAACTTCATCAATTGTTACATCGTTATAACCATGAATATCATGTGTTAGATAATCCAACTGTTCCTGACAGTGAATATGATCAATTATTGCATGAGTTAATCTCTATAGAAGAAAAGCACCCTGAACTAAAAACGGACGATTCACCAACAGTTAGAGTTGGTGGACCGCCGTTATCTCAATTTGAAAAAATTAATCATGATACACCTATGTTGTCATTAGGTAATGCTTTTAACGAAGAAGATTTAAGAAGATTTGATCAACGAGTTAGAGAAAAAGTAAACAATGTTCGATACACATGTGAATTAAAAATTGATGGTTTAGCGGTATCGTTAAAGTATTTAAACGGACGATTTGTTCAAGGATTAACGCGTGGAGACGGTACAACAGGTGAGAATATCACTGAAAATTTAAAAACGATCCATGCCATTCCTTTAACAATTAAAGAACCTCTTTCTATTGAAGTTCGTGGTGAAGCATACATGCCAAGAAAATCTTTTGTTTCTTTAAATGAACAAAAAGAACAAAACGGTGAACAACTATTTGCTAATCCTAGAAATGCTGCTGCTGGTTCATTAAGACAGCTTGATTCTAAATTAACTGCTAAAAGAAAGCTCGATATTTTCTTATATAGCGTTAATGACTTAACGGAAATTGAAGCGGATAGTCAATCAGAGGCATTAAATAATTTAGATGAACTAGGCTTTAAGACAAACAAAGAAAGAGAAACTTTTGATGATATAGAAGGCGTATTATCTTTTATAAGTAAGTGGACTGAACAACGCAATAATTTATCATATGATATAGATGGCATTGTGATTAAAGTTGATGATTTAAGTCAGCAAGAAGAATTAGGATTTACTCAGAAATCACCAAGATGGGCAATTGCGTACAAGTTCCCAGCTGAAGAAGTCTTAACTACATTAACAGATATAGAATTAAGTATAGGTAGAACGGGTGTTGTGACACCAACTGCGATATTAGAGCCTGTTAAAGTGGCAGGAACTACTGTTTCTCGTGCATCATTACATAACGAAGACTTAATCCATGAAAAAGATATCCGTATAGGAGATAAAGTTGTCATCAAAAAAGCAGGTGATATTATACCTGAAGTCGTTAAAAGTATTGCTGAAGAAAGAAGCGAAGATAGTGAAGTTTATCATATGCCTACACACTGTCCAAGTTGTGAGCATGAATTGGTTAGAATAGAAGGTGAAGTTGCATTAAGATGTATTAACCCTAAATGTTCTGCTCAATTAGTAGAAGGTATGATTCATTTCGTATCACGACAAGCAATGAATATCGACGGTTTAGGAGATAAAATCATCGAACAACTTTATCAAAACGATAAAATTAAAGATGTTGCGGATTTATATTATTTAACTAAAGATGATTTACTACCATTGGAAAGAATGGGTGAGAAGAAAGTTCATAAATTATTAACAGCAATCGAAGCTTCAAAAGAAAAATCACTTGAACATTTATTATTTGGTTTAGGTATAAGACATTTAGGTACGAAAGCAAGTCGTGTAATAGCTGAAAAATATGAAACAATTGATCGTTTATTCGAAGTAACGATAGAAGATTTAACTGAAATTCCAGATGTGGGTCATAAGATGGCTCAATCACTTGTTACTTATATGGAAAATGATGATATAAAAGTATTAATCGATAAACTTAAACAGAAAAATGTTAACATGACTTATACAGGTATTAAGCAATCTGAAATAGAAGGTCATCCAGATTTTACTGGAAAAACATTCGTCTTAACTGGTAAAATGACAGAGATGACAAGACCTGAAGCAACAAAAGTAATCCAATCATTAGGTGCAAAAGTAACAGGAAGTGTCACTAAAAATACAGATGTTGTTATTGCTGGTGAAGATGCTGGATCCAAACTTGAAAAAGCAGAAAAATTAAATATAGAAGTTTGGTCAGAAGAAGATTGGTTAAACAAATATCGTAATATCAATGAATAGAGGTTAAAGATATGAAAAAAGGATTTCTTATTTTAGCGTCTGTAATATTGCTTACAGCATGTTCATCAGATACTACCCAAAAAGATAATCAAGATAAATCAGATAAAGAAAAAGAGCAAACAAAGCAAATTTCTACAGGTATGCAAATTTCCAGTGATTATTATCGAACATTACTACCGTTTAAAGTAAGTGCTGCTAGAGGTTTAACACAAGATAATATGATTTCTAGTTATAACAGTGAAGCATTTGAAAGTGGATTGTTAGATATAAGTAAACAAACATTTTCACCTGATGATTACTTATACAGAGATGGCCAATTCTTAGATAAAGATACTGTGAGAGCATATTTAGCACCTAAATATACTAAAGCAGAAATCAAAGATATGAGTGATGACGAAAAAGAACAAAATAATGCAAGAGAAAATTTAGGTTTGAATCCAACTCATAAAGGAGAAACAGATCCTGAAAAAATAGCTGAGAATTCACCTACATATTTATCACATATCATCGAACAAGATTACTTCACAGAAAGTGATGCTAAAAAACAAAAGATTTCTGGTATGACAATTGGTTTAGCCATGAATAGTGAATATGTTTACCAAAAAGAAGAATACGGTGAAACATATACGAAGAAACTGGATAACAAAGAAGTAGAGAAAAAAGGTAAAGAGATGGCTGAAGAAATCCTTTCACGTCTTCGTGTAAGAGATGACCTTAAAAATATTCCAATTAACTTCGGTATATTCATACAATCTGGAGAAGGTGACATCAAACCAGGTAAATTCGTTTCTTATGCTTCTAGTGAAGGCGGTAAGCGTAACGTTAAAAGTTGGGAAAAAATGAACCAAAAATATGTCACAATCCCATCAAACGATGCAGCAGATTTAGATGAAAATTTAAATTCTAATTTTGAACAGTTCAATCAAGACTTACAAAAATACTTCCCTAACTTTACACAATCAGTAGGAACAGGTAAATTTGATGACGATAAACTGACAGAACTAGAAATAAAAGTACCACTTGATTATTATGGAAAAGCAGAAGTAATTGGTGTGACTCAGTACGTAGCAGACCTATCTCAAAAATACTTTAAAGGTATAGATGATTTAGAAATCTCTATCGTAGACGGAGAAGAACCACAAGCACTAATTACAAAGACTAAAGATGATGACGAACCACAAATTCATATTTATAAATAATTAAAAAGAGAGTCTGGAACAGAAATGTTCCAGACTCTTTTCGTATTTTCAGAAATATGGGTTTGAACATTGCAAGTGGGGTGCGACAAGCAATGTTGGAGGACCTCGTATTTATCAAGACTGACTAAACAAGATAAATATGAGCTTTGTATTTATCAAGACTGCCCAAACAAGCAACATAGAGCTCTCGTATATTGCAAGACTGTCCAATCTAGCAACATAGAACACTCGTATATTGCAAGACTATTCAAACAAGCAACATAGAACACTCGTATATTGCAAGACTGCCCAAACAAGCAACATAGAGCTCTCCTATATTGCAAGACTGACCAAACAAGCAACATAGAACACTCGTATGTTGCAAGACACTCCAAACAAGCAACATAGCCCCCATATATACAGCTATTTTTCCATAAGAAAAGAGTCTGGACATAATGTAATGTCTCAGACTCTTTTAGTATCTTGGCAGTAGATGTCTGAATTGAAAATGCGCTTGTACCAAGCTTTTTTCAACTCTAGTCATCCTTGCCGGGGCGGGACTACGAAATCTTTTTATATAAATTAGATTTCTGTCCCGCTCCCTCTTCCATATTAATCTTCTTTTAATATACGTTTCATACGATCTAAGTTATCGATAACTTCTTTGTCTGGTTTTTTAGTAAATGAACTTACAATAACTGTAACGACGATGTTTGTGAAGAATCCTGGGATAATTTCGTATAATTCGAAAATACCGCCATGACTTTTCATCATAATCCAGAATAGTACGACGATTGAAGACGTAACCATACCTGCGATTGCACCGTTTTTCGTTAAGCCTTTCCAGTATAATGACATTAATACAAGTGGTCCAAATGCTGCACCGAATCCTGCCCAAGCATTACCTACAAGGTTAAGGATAGTGTCGTTTGGAGTCCAAGCAAGTAATATTGCCACGACTGCTACAGCTAATACTGCAAATCTACCTACCATAACAAATTCTTTATCTCTATTTGGCTCATAACCACGTTTTTTAGTTATGATTTTATAGAAGTCTTGTGTTAAAGCACTTGATGTAACGAGTAATTGAGATGAAATTGTACTCATAATAGCTGCTAAAATTGCTGCTAAGAAGAACCCGCCAACTAATGGGTGGAATAACACTTGACTCATTAAGATAAAGATTGTTTCTGGGTTATCAATTGTTTGGCTCGTATCATGAATGTATGCAATACCAGTTAAACCAACTAAACATGCACCTAATAATGAAATAGCCATCCAACCAATACCGAATCTTCTTGCTGTTGGTAATTGTTTATGTGATTTAATAGACATAAATCTTACGATAATATGTGGTTGTCCAAAATAACCAAGTCCCCATGCAATTAATCCTATAATACTTACAACTGAAGTTCCTTTAAACCAATCTAAGTTAGTTGGTTTAACTTCTGCTACAGTGTGGAAAGTATCTAACCCGTTTAATGTTAATAATGCTGCGATAGGTACCATAACCATCGCTATTAACATGATCACACCTTGGAAGAAGTCTGTTAGAGAAACAGCTAAATATCCTCCGAAGAATGTATATAATACAACGATACCACCAGTTAAGATAATACCAAGACGATAATCCATACCGAATGCACTTTCGAATAAAGTACCACCTGATACCATACCAACTGAAGTATATAGCGTAAAGAATACTACAATGATAATACCTGAAATAATTTTTAAAGCATGTGTATTATCTGCAACACGTTTCTCGAAGAAGTCTGGAATAGTAATAACATTTCCAGTATGTTCAGTATATACACGTAATTTCGGTGCGACTAATATGTAATTTAACCATGCACCTACTGTTAAACCGATAGCAAGCCAAGTTGCTGATAATCCAATACTGTAAACTTCACCAGGAAGTCCCATAATCATCCAACCACTCATATCGGATGCACCAGCGGATAATGCTGTTACATAAGGACCTATACTACGGCCACCTAACATGTACTCATCTAAATTGCTTGTTGATTGTTTATAAGCATAATAACCAATTGCTAATAGAACAACAAAATAGACTATAATCATGAAATAAGTTTGCCAGCCTGAAGCAACTCCAGCACTCGCATCAATTTGTCCTAAAATAAACATAATCCCGCTCCTTTATTTTTATGTATTTTAAAGTTGCACGTTGACCATTATACACAAATGAAATAATAATCAAAGGGTAAAAAGTAAATTATCCGTATATTCAGTTTATCATTTATATAGAATGATGTCACAATTTGTTCATATTTAATATTGCTCTATGCCTTGCGGTGTAAATGTTTACAAAGGATATGCATATGACTTATTTTGCTCATAAAATTACGATGTAAACTTTTTTAAAAATTTTTAGCTTTTTAAAATTTGTTCCATTTCATCAAACTTTTTAAGGTCATATTCAACAGGTGGTTTTGTCATTAAGCTGACAATAACTGTTACGATTATACTTGAAATAAATCCAGGTATGATTTCATAAAATTCAAAAATGCCACCATGATCTTTCATGAGTATCCAGAAAATAACGACTAATGAACCAGTCAAAATTCCTGCAATCGCGCCGTATTTAGTTAGACGTTTCCAATATAGTGATAATAAAACTAAAGGTCCAAATGCTGCGCCAAATCCAGCCCAAGCATTACCAACTAAATTTAAAATTGTATCATTTGGATTCCACGCGATGTACATCGCAACGATTGATACAAGTAAAACAGATAAGCGTCCTACAAGAACAAATTCCTTTTCATGACTTTTATCTTGTAACGTTTTTCTGCGCAATAACATGTAAAAGTCTTGTGTTAATGCACTAGATGTCACAAGAAGCTGTGATGAAATTGTACTCATAATCGCAGCTAAAATTGCTGCTAAGATGAACCCTGCAATGAGTGGATGGAATAAAATTTGACTCATCACGATAAAGATTGTTTCTGGGTTTTTAACTTCTATATTAGTGTGTTCAACAAAAGCAATACCAATTAATCCTGTCACACAAGCACCTAATAAAGAAATTGCCATCCATGAAATACCAATTCTACGTGCTCTAGGCATTAGTTTATGCGTTTTGATAGACATAAAACGTACTATAATATGTGGTTGACCGAAGTAACCTAATCCCCAAGCAAGTAAACTGATGATACCAACTGTTGTTGTACCTTTGAACCAATCTAAATTCGTAGGTTTTAAATCACCAACTTCACTAAACGTGTCTAGACCATTTAACTTTAATAACGCAACGATAGGTACTAATACCAATGCTAAGATCATAATGACACCTTGGAAGAAGTCCGTTAATGATACAGCTAAATAACCGCCGAAAAGTGTATACAAAATAACAATACTAGCGGCTATAAATAAACCAACATGGTAATCTAGTCCAAATGCACTATTAAATAGTACGCCACCAGCTACCATTCCAGAATGTGTGTATAGCGTAAAGAATACAACGATAACTAACCCCGAAATGACTTTAACGATTCTTGTATGATCGGATAATCTTTTTTCAAAAAAGTCAGGTAAAGTAATAGCGTTATCAGTCAGTTCAGTATAAATTCTCAAACGTGAAGCGACGAGTATGTAATTAAGCCAAGCACCAATTGTAAGTCCAATCGCAATCCAAGTTGCTGATAGACCGATACTATATACAGATCCCGGCAAGCCCATAATCATCCAACCACTCATGTCTGAAGCACCTGCTGATAGGGCAGTAACAAGTGCACCTAAATCTCTGCCGCCTAACATATATTCATCAAGCGTACTTGTCGAACGTTTGTAAGCATAAAATCCAATTGCTAATAAAATGGCAAAATAAATAGCAATCATGACATATGTTTCCCAAGAAGTTTCGACTTTAACATTCTTAAAAGTATTTCCAAGTATAAACATGAAAAACCACCTCTCACTCATTGACATAAAATTCAGAAAAAATTCTGATAATTTATTATACACAATGTATGCGCTTTCATGTAGTTAATTTTTAATAACTTTAGATTTTTATATGAAAATTTGTTAAAATTATATGATGTTAGATTAACTAAGGAGGCGTCGCACATGACGAAGGTAACATCTGAACAAGTTGAACATGTTGCTAATTTAGCTAGACTTGAAGTTTCACAAGACGAAGTCAATGAATTCACACAATCTTTAGAAAAGATCTTAAACTTTGCAGGACAATTAGATGAAGTTGATACTGAAAATGTTGAACCAACATTCCACGTATTAGACTTACAAAATGTTCTAAGAGAAGATAAGAGTGAATCAGGAATTCCTCAAGAACAAGCATTACTTAATGCGAAAGAAAAAGAAGCGGGGCAATTTAAAGTTCCAGCAATTATGAACGAGGAGGACTAAAGCATGACAATTCGTTATGAAACAATTGAACGTTTATCAGAAATGATTAAAAATAATGAAATTAAGCCATCTGAAATTGTTAGAGATATTTTTGATGCGATAGAAGCAAACGACGCAAATATTAAAGCATTCTTAGCTTTAGATAAAGAACAAGCAATTAAAAAAGCTGAAGAACAAGATAAATTACAAGCTGAAGGTAAAATGGAAGGTAAGCTATTTGGTATTCCGATGGGTATCAAAGACAATATTATTACTGAAGGTGTAGAAACTACATGTGCAAGTAAAATGTTAGAAGGCTTTATTCCTATATATGAATCAACAGTTATGAATAAATTAAATGCTGAAAATGGTATTTTAGTTGGTAAACTTAACATGGATGAATTTGCAATGGGTGGTTCAAATGAGAACTCTTATTTCAAGACAACTGTTAATCCATTTGACCATAAAGCCGTACCAGGTGGTTCATCAGGTGGTTCAGCAGCAGCTGTTGCAGCAAGCTTAGTACCATTTGCATTAGGTTCAGATACTGGTGGTTCAATCCGTCAACCAGCATCATACTGTGGTGTTGTTGGTATGAAACCTACATATGGTCGTGTATCTCGTTTTGGTCTAGTAGCATTTGCTTCTTCATTAGATCAAATTGGACCTATTACACGTAGTGTTAAAGATAATGCGTTAATTTTAGAAACGATTTCTGGACATGACGCACAAGATTCAACAAGTGCTCCGATTGAAGATGTAGACTTTACGTCTGAAATTGGTAAAGATATTAAAGGCTTAAAAGTAGCTGTACCAGAAGAGTTCATTGGCTCTGGTGTATCTGAAGAAGTTAAGAATTCAGTAAATGAAGCGGTTAAAACTTTAGAATCTTTAGGTGCTACAGTTGATCGCGTATCATTACCAAATACTAAATACGGTGTAGCAAGTTACTATATTATTGCATCTTCTGAAGCATCAGCTAACTTAGCTAGATTTGATGGTATCCGTTATGGTTATCATTCAAAATCAGCAAATACACTAGAAGAACTATACAAAAAATCTCGTGGTGAAGGCTTTGGAGATGAAGTTAAACGTCGTATTATGCTTGGAACATTCGCATTAAGTTCTGGTTATTACGATGCTTACTACAAAAAAGCTCAAAAAGTTCGTACATTAATCAAACAAGACTTCGAAAAAGTATTTGAAGACTATGATGTTATCGTAGGACCAACTGCACCAACGACAGCATTCAATATTGGTGAACAAATTGATGATCCATTAACAATGTACGCTAATGATATTTTAACGATTCCAGTTAACTTAGCAGGTGTACCATCAATCTCTATTCCTTGTGGTAAATCAAATGGTCGTCCAATTGGTTTACAAATTGTTGGTAAACCATTCGATGAAAAAACGATATACAAAGTTGCTTATCAATATGAAACACAATATAACTTACATGATGACTATAAAACTTTACAAGGAGTGTGAAACTGAATGCATTTTGAAACAATTATCGGCTTAGAAGTTCACGTCGAATTAAAAACAGAATCAAAAATGTTTTCACCATCACCCGCTCATTTCGGTGCGGAACCTAATACAAATACAAACGTTATTGACTTAGCATATCCAGGCGTATTACCAGTTGTAAACAAGACAGCTGTTGATTGGGCTATGCGTGCTGCAATGGCATTAAATATGGATATTGCGAAAGAATCTAAATTTGATAGAAAAAACTATTTCTACCCAGATAATCCAAAAGCTTATCAAATTTCTCAATTCGATCAACCAATTGGTGAAAATGGTTGGATTGATATTGAAGTAGATGGAGAAACTAAACGTATTGGTATCACACGTTTACACATGGAAGAAGATGCAGGGAAATTAACACATAAAGATGGATATTCTTTAGTTGATTTAAACCGTCAAGGAACACCTTTAATCGAAATCGTTTCTGAACCTGATATTCGTTCTCCTAAAGAAGCATATGCTTACTTAGAAAAATTACGTGCAATTATTCAATATACAGGCGTATCAGATTGTAAAATGGAAGAAGGTTCATTACGTTGTGATGCCAACATTTCATTACGTCCATATGGTCAAGAAGAATTCGGTACAAAAGCTGAGCTTAAAAACTTAAACTCATTTAACTATGTCCGTAAAGGTCTTGAACATGAAGAAAAACGCCAAGCAGAAGTATTATTAGCTGGTGGCGAAATTTTACAAGAAACACGTCGTTTCAACGAATCAACAGGTGAAACAATTTTAATGCGTGTTAAAGAAGGTTCAGATGACTATCGTTACTTCCCAGAGCCAGATTTAGTACCATTATATGTTGATGATGAGTGGAAAGAACGTGTACGTCAAACAATCCCAGATTTACCAGACGTACGTAAAGAACGTTATGTTAATGAATTAGGATTACCAGCTTATGATGCACATGTATTAACATTAACTAAAGAAATGTCAGATTTCTTTGAAGCAGCAATTGAACATGGTGCAGACGTTAAATTAACATCTAACTGGTTAATGGGTGGCGTTAATGAATACTTAAATAAAAATCAAATCGAATTACAAGATACTGCATTAACACCAGAAAACTTAGCAGGTATGATTAAACTTATTGAAGATGGCACAATGAGTAGTAAAATTGCTAAGAAAGTATTCCCTGAATTAGCTGAAAACGGTGGAGACGCACATCAAATTATGAAAGACAAAGGTCTTGTACAAATATCTGATGAAGCAACACTATTAGGATTCGTTACAGAAGCATTAGACAATAATCCACAATCAGTAGAAGACTTCAAAAATGGTAAAGGCAAAGCGATGGGCTTCTTAGTAGGTCAAATTATGAAAATTTCAAAAGGCCAAGCAAACCCACAAATCGTGAACCAATTACTAAAATCAGAATTAGAAAAAAGATAATAAATATTATGAAAATCTCGTCACAGAGTGAAGTACTCGTGACGAGATTTTTTTGTTGAATGAGATGGTGGCGTGGCTGTTAGGGACAGAATTCTGAGAAATGTCCGTAAGAGAGCGCCCACCTAATTACCAGAATTCAGAATAATGGAAGATACACCTCCATTAATTCTTGATCTTATTAAATTGCAAATTCTATATCTAATTACTTGCATGGTTGGTGTGTTGAAGTACAATAGTATTAAATCATAATGATGATGGAGGAGTAACTACATATGACACAAATTAAAATAGCTAAAAATGAAAATGAAATCAATTTAGAGTTAGGCCAAGCTAATAGACATGGTTTGATTGCTGGTGCTACTGGTACTGGTAAAACAATTACTTTAAAAGTATTGGCTGAACAATTTTCTAAAGCTGGTGTTCCAGTCTTTATGTCAGATGTTAAAGGGGACATCTCAAGTATTGCAGAGGCTGCCTCTATCAATGATAAGATTCAAGAACGTATTGATATGATGAAAATTGACGATTACAAAAATAATGCTTTTCCTGTAACGTTGTTTGATGTATTTCAAAAAACGGGTGTACCTGTTCGTACAACAATTACAGAAATGGGTCCACTATTAATCGGTAAATTATTAGATTTAAATAATACTCAATTAGGTGTGTTAGATATTGTATTTAAAGTTGCTGATGAAAGTGGTCTGCTTCTAATTGATATGAAAGATTTTAAAGCACTTTTAAAAGAAATTAATGAAAATAGAGCAGAGTATGCTGAAAAGTATGGAAATATTTCTTCTGCATCAATTGGTGCAATTCAGCGTGCATTATTAAGATTAGAATCTGAAGGTGCTGAAACATTCTTCGGAGAACCTGCGTTACAATTAGAAGATTTTATTAAGTTTGATGAATCAGGCAGAGGTATGATCAATGTACTTGATGCATCTGTTTTATATCAAAAGCCTAAATTATATGCAACGTTCTTATTATGGTTATTATCGGAGTTATTTGAAAGTCTTCCAGAAGTAGGCGATCCTGAAAAACCAAAAATTGTCTTCTTCTTTGATGAAGCTCATCTTTTATTTAATGATAGTTCAAAAGAGTTAATTGAAAAAGTTGAACAAGTTGTACGTTTAATCCGATCTAAAGGTGTAGGTATTTATTTCGTAACTCAAAATCCAATTGATATTCCAGAATCAGTGCTTGGACAACTAGGTAATAGAGTGCAACATGCACTTAGAAGTTACACACCTAAAGATCAAAAAGCGATTAAAAGTGCTGCACAAACTTTCCGTCAAAATGAAAGCTTTGACACTGCTCAAGTAATCGGAGAATTGAAAACAGGGGAAGCATTGATTTCATTCTTAAATGATGAAGGCCAACCAAATGTTGTTGAACGCGCATTTATTCGTCCACCTGAAAGTAAAATTGGTGTAATCGATGAATCTGTTAAAAAAGATTTAATTGATAATGCACCATTAAATGAAACGTATAAAGAAACATTTGATCGTGAAAGTGCATATGAAATGTTACAAAATAAGATTGAAAAGCAACCTGAAGAAGAACAAAAAACTAAGAAATCACAGTCAACTAAGAAAGAAACAACATCTAAGAAGAAAGAAAAACCTTCACAATTCCAAAAAGAAACATCTAAATTCTTATCAACAGTTGGAAGACAAATTGGTAGAGAAATAGTACGTAATATATTTGGAACGAAAAGACGCTAATTATTTTTTGCTTTCTTATATTTAGTATATGCTTTAATATAAAGATATAAGAATAAACAAGAGGGATCATAATGAAGAAAAAAGCTAGAATCATTTACAACCCAACATCAGGAAGAGAGTTATTTAAAAGAGCATTACCTGATGTATTAATTAAGTTAGAACAGGCTGGTTATGAGACAAGCGCTCATGCTACAACAAGTGCTGGAGATGCGACACATGCTGCTAGGGAAGCTCTAAAATATGATTATGATGTAATCATTGCTGCTGGTGGAGATGGTACTTTAAATGAAGTTATCAATGGTATAGCAGAAGCAAAGAAGCGACCTAAACTAGGGTTAATTCCTATGGGGACAGTTAACGATTTTGGTAGAGCACTTCTTATTCCAAACAATATAATGGAAGCTGTAGATACAATCATCAAAGGTGATCTTGTACCTGTAGATGTTGGTAAAATGAACAATCGCTATTTTATTAACATTGCTGGTGGCGGTAAAATAACAGAAGTTTCTTATGAAGCGCCAAGTAAATTGAAAACAATGGTTGGACCACTCGCTTATTACATTAAAGGCTTAGAGATGTTACCACAAATTAAAGCGACTGATATACGTATCGAATATGATGGTAATGTATTCCAAGGCGAAGCGATGATGTTTTTAATTGGCTTAACGAATTCAATAGGCGGCTTTGAAAAGCTTGTACCAGATGCTGATATTAATGATGGTAATTTTACTTTGCTTATATTAGAGAAAGTGAATATAGCAGAACTTGGACATATTATGACATTGGCTTCTAGAGGTGATCATATCAATCATCCGAAAGTACATTACACAAAAGCTAAAACAATTAATGTCTCATCATTTGAGCAAATTCAATTAAATGTTGATGGTGAATTTGGTGGCGTATTACCTGCTAATTTCTTAAACTTAAAACAACATATACAAGTCTTTTCTAAACTTGAAAGGGTTAAGAGAGAGCACGGAATTGAAACAGTAGAAAGAGAACGAGAAAGACTACACGAAGAACAAACAGAAGAATAAATACATAGGGACATTATTTTGTCCCTTTTTTCTATGTTTATCGTGAAAGAGGGAGTTAATATGGCAGGAGTCGTAAATAAGAATGAAATATATACTGGAGAGGTTATCGATTTTACACATGAAGGGCATGGTGTTGTAAAATTCGATCGTTATCCAATTTTCGTACCAAATGCAATTAAAGATGAAACCATTTCATTTAAAGTCATCAAAGTGAAAAAGCAATTTGCTATTGGTAAATTAATCTCCATTGAAGAAGCATCAAAGGACAGAATTGAACCACCATGTGAATATTATAAAGTTTGTGGTGGATGTCAACTTCAACATTTAAGTTACAATGCGCAATTAGAAATGAAAAAAGAACAAGTGATTAATCTATTCAAGAGAAAATCACATTTTGAAGATACAATTATTCACGATACAGTTGGCATGGAAAATCCTTGGCATTATCGTAATAAATCCCAAATACCAGTGGGGAAAAATAAATCTGGTGAAATTGAACTAGGATTCTATAGACAAAGAAGTCACGATATTGTGAATATAGATCATTGCATGATTCAAGATGAAAAGCATGATTTAATTATGAAGAAACTTAAGAAACTTTTAGATGAAACAAACATCAGTATTTATAATGAACAAAAGCATAAAGGTGAATTAAGACATATCATCTTGAGAACTGGTTATTATACTGGAGAAACAATGGTTATATTCGTGACGAATAGTAAACAACTTAGCCATAAAAATAAAATTATTGATTTTATACAAACAGAATTTGAAAATGTGGTCAGCATTAAACATAATATTAATTTAGAAAAATCAAATGTTATTATGGGACATACGTCACATACTTTATACGGGAAAGATACAATTACAGATAAACTTTCTGAATATGAATTTAAAATATCCGACACTTCTTTCTATCAAATCAATCCAACACAAACAGAAAAACTTTATCATAAAGCGCTAGAATATGCACAATTAGATGGAGAAGAAACTGTCATTGATGCGTATTGTGGTATTGGGACAATCGGTTCATACATGTCACAAAAAGCAAAACACGTTTATGGCGTGGAAGTCGTAGAACAAGCTATAGAAAACGCAAAAGAAAATGCGCAAATCAACCATATAGACAATGCGACATGGGAAGCAGGAAAAGCAGAAGAAATTATCTTAAAATGGCAACAAGAAGGTATTAAACCAGAAGTTGTAATGGTCGATCCACCAAGAAAAGGATGCGATCAAACATTTATTGAAACATTAATCGAATTATCACCAAAAAGAATCGTGTATATTTCATGTAACCCAGCAACACAGGTGAGAGATGTAGAATTGTTGAAAAATAGCGGTTATCAACTAAAAGAAATCACACCAGTGGATATGTTTCCACATACAACACATGTCGAAACAGTAGCTTTAATCGAAAAAATAAAAGAATAGAATTCACCAAAAACCCAAGCCAACTTATACGTTGGCTTGGGTTTTTGAGCGTTATGTTTGTGTGAAAGTGTTTACAACTGTATAAATAATGTAAGGAGGGTTGTTTATGAAACGACTAATGATTAGTGCAATTTCTGCTAGTTTTATTTTATCTGCTTGTAGTAATGATTCGCGTGATGAAACTGAAGATAAAGGTAAGCAAACTCAGAATGAAATGGAACATGAACAGAGTCAGTCAGATGACAACCAAGATCGTAAAGAGACTAAAGGTATTGAAACGGTAGCTCAAGGTTTAGATACACCGTGGAGTATTGCGAAATCAAATGATGTGTTTTATTTATCAGAACGTCCTGGCAAAATTATTAAAATCGATGGCAATAAAAAGAATGAGCAACAAGTGGATTTAGATAAGGAAGTTTCTACAGCTGCTGAAGCGGGTTTATTAGGATTCGTTCTTGCACCTGATTTTAAAGATTCTCAAGAAGCATATGCGTATTACACATATGAAGATAATGGCCAGTTTAATCGTATCGTAAAATTAAAATTAGAAAATGATACGTGGAAAGAAGAAGAGGTATTAATTGATAAAATTCCGAGTGGTCAATATCATCATGGTGGTCGTTTAAAAATTGGACCGGATGATAAATTATACGCGACAACTGGAGATGCTTCAGACGAACAAAATGCACAAGATAAAGATACTTTAGGTGGTAAAATTTTAAGAATTAATCTTGATGGTAGTAAGCCTAAAGATAATCCGATTTCTAATTCATATGTTTATAGTTATGGTCACAGAAATCTACAAGGAATTGTATGGACCCCTGATGGACAGATGTATGCGAGTGAACATGGTAATCAGGCTAATGATGAAATAAATGAGATTAAAGAAGGTCATAATTACGGTTGGCCAGTGATTGAAGGCAATGAAGAAAATAATAATATGGAAACACCGATATTTACTTCAGGATCAGATGATACATGGGCACCTTCAGGCATCGCATTTAAAGACGGTATCATTTATTCAGCTGCGTTGCGTGGAGAAGGTATTATGAAATTTGATGTAGAAAAAGATGAAATGAAAAAAGTGGCGACTAAATATGGAAGAATTAGAGATGTTTACATTGTAAATGATGATTTGTATTTTGTAAGTAATAATACAGATGGTAGGGGTAATCCTTCTCAAAATGATGATAAGATGTATAAAGTTTCACTAAGTCAATTAAATTCATAATTCAAACCGAGCATAAAATCATTAGTATAAATTGAATTTATATTTTATAATCATTATGTAAAGGTTATTAAGAAATGGTTTCACGGGGGTATTGGATGCTTAAAATTGACTTAGTTAACAATATATCTGTATTAAAAAGGTTAGCACTTTTACAATTTGTTTTATTTCTTTCATTAATATTAATTAGTTTTAAGTTAATTGCGAATATCATATATATTTATGAAGAAGGCTTTGTAAGAAATATTATAGTCGGGTTAGTTGGTTTAATTATATTAGTGTTTATCCATGAGTTAATACACGGTATTTGTTTTAAAATATTTAACCCAAAGGGAAAGGTTAAATATGGATATATGAAAGGCATGTTTTATGCAACGATGCCACATGCTATTTTTACAAGAAAACAATTTTATATCATATTATTAGCACCATTTGTTTTAATTAGTATAGGATTATTAATTGTATTATTATGGCTTCAAGTCACTTCTATTATTTATGTATTTGCTTTTCATGGTGCAGCATGTATCGGTGATTTTTACATGGCGCAAGTGATTTATAGTAATAAGCAGATGAATTATGTAGAAGATACAGAAGTAGGTATTAATTTATTTACGGATAATAAAGACGTTCAATCAACAAGTTAATAAGATTTTTGATATAATATATAGGAATTTGGGCAACCAACTTCCTATTTTTTTGTAGAGGTGTTTAGAATGGAACGGCGAATCATTCACATTGATATGGATGCTTTCTTTGCTCAAGTAGAAATAAGAGATAATCCAAAATTAAAAGGAAAACCAGTGATTATAGGTGGACGTGCTTCAGGTAGAGGGGTTGTTTCGACAGCTAGTTATGAAGCTCGTAAATTTGGTGTTCATTCAGCTATGCCCATGGCTCAAGCACATCAACTTTGTCCGGATGGTTATTATGTACGCCCAAGAATTAATTATTATCGAGAAGTGTCGAATGATATAATGGCAATATTTAAAAGTTATACAGATATTGTAGAACCTTTATCGTTAGATGAAGCTTATTTAGACGTTACTGAACTTGTGAGAAAAGACTTACCTGCGTCAACGATTGCACAATACATTCAACGAGATATTTATGATAAGACGCATCTAACTTCTTCAGCGGGTGTTTCTTATAATAAATTTTTAGCAAAGCTCGCTAGCGGTATGAATAAACCGAGTGGTCGTACAGTGATAGATTATGAGAATGTACATGATTTGTTGATGTCGTTGCCTATAGGAGATTTCGCGGGTATTGGAAAAGTAACAGAAGAAAAGATGAAATCATTGGGGATCAATAGTGGTAAAGATTTATACGCATATGACCAAATGGAATTGATTCAATTATTCGGTAAACGTGGTGTAAGCTTTTATAATAAAGTACGCGGTATTGATCATTCTCCAGTGAAACCAACACGTGTTAGAAAATCAATCGGTCGAGAAACAACATTTGAAACAGATCAAAATGATGATGACTTTATACTCAATACAATTAGAAAATTGAGTACTGAAGTTGCTAATA
Source organism: Mammaliicoccus sp. B-M6 (assembly GCF_022386965.1). Lineage (NCBI taxonomy): Bacteria > Bacillati > Bacillota > Bacilli > Caryophanales > Staphylococcaceae > Mammaliicoccus > Mammaliicoccus sp. B-M6. Next base: position 36,830 of record NZ_JAJNHJ010000004.1, on the reverse strand, counting down.
GAGCAGATAAACATGAACTAGCAGGACGAACGATAACAGTTAAACTTAAGACACATAACTTTGAAACATTATCTAAACAAACAAGTAGTCATACACCCGTCTATGACGAAGTTGAAATATATAATATAGCATATGATTTATATAATTCATTAAAAGACCCCGAGACTTCTATACGTTTAGTAGGTGTATCAATCGGGAATTTAGTTTCAAGAACGTATCGTAATTTAACAATATATGATTTTATTTAAACCGATTTACTTGATATCATCATGTATCCTTAGTATTCTGAATATTGTTGAATGCGCGTTTCGGCTACATGAGAAGTGGGTATTTATTAATACTTATAATAAGAAAGTAGAGATTGATATGAAATTTAAATTTTCAATTATTGCAATTACAGTATTATTAATCATTTTATTTATTAAAAGTTCCATTGAAACAGGTTCATTCGATATTATCAAATTACTAGGTATTATTGCGATAGCAATATTATTATTCTGGGTTGATAGAAAATTAGAAAGACCTGTTAATAAAGCGAGTTTAAAAAGAGACATAAAAAAAGAATTCCAACACAAAGAGTAAATAAAAGAATAAAAGCTTCTAGGATGCGTCATGATATCCTAGAAGCTTTTTATTTATACATATTTTTTATCGGTTAACGTTTTGCCGTAAATATCTAATACAGAATCTAAGTCTGGGTAATGTTTTAACAATCGATACGTAATAATCGCACATGCTTTAGCATCATTTAACGCATGATGGTGACCTTTAAAATCAATATTATAATAATCCATCATTGGCGCAAGTCCATATCTATGATTGTTGACTGTTTTTCTAGCTAATATACATGAACAAAAATACGTTAATTCAGGAATTTCGATTTGGTGTTTAATGAGAGATTTAAACAATACAGTCATATCAAATTTAGCATTATGTGCTACAACTGGTAGTGTACCGATGAAATCCATCATATATGGAAACACGACATCGAAAGTAGGTGAATTTGTCACATCAGAAGGTTTAATTTTATGAATTTTAATATTTATATTTGAAAAATAATCTTCGGGATTCACTAATGTGTAAAAAGTTTCTGTAATTTGATGATCAATTACTTTGACCATTCCGACAGAACAAATACTTTCCGGACTTCCATTTGCTGTTTCAAAATCAAGTGCTACAAATGAAGACATACCATCACTTCCTTTAGAAAGTTATTATAAACATTTGTTGGAATAATGTAAATGATGATGGTATGTAAGATAGAATGAATAAAGACCATCCACCATGAGTAGCTCACGGTGATGGTCTTCATTTAAGTATAGTAAGACTATAAATTATTCAGCATCTTCATCGAAGTGACGAGAAGCTAAATCTTTTTCATAGATAAATAATGCGTTATTGTCTTCTTGAATTCTTTCTAAGTAGTCAATATGTGTTTCAAACATAGACTCTTCTTCAACTTGCTCATCTAAGAACCAGTTTAAGAATGAAATTGTAGCAAAGTCTTTTTCTTCTTTAGCAATTTCAGATAAATTATAGAATCGACGTGTAACATCTTGTTCTTGAGCTAATCCATCTTTAAATGTCTCTAATAAAGAACTGAATTCAGTCTTAGGAGCATCTAAAGCTGTGAAAATAGCTTTTTCACCACGATCGTTAATATAGTCATATATTTTCATACCATGGAAACGTTCTTCTTTAGCTTGTTGAATATAGAAGTTTGCAAATCCATCGTAACTCTTATCTGCACAATAAGCTGCCATTGCCATATATGCATGTGCTGCGTAAAATTCATGATTCAACTGATTGTTTAAAGCATCTAAAATATTTTTAGATAACATAGAAATCTTCCCTTCTATAATAATTTTAACTTACATTTTTATTATACAATAACAACAAAATGAAACCAACGATTTGATACAGTTAAACACTTTTTTTAAAGCTTTTGAACGTGGTATAATGATGTGACAGAACAAGGAGGTAACGTATGAAGAAGTATGTTGCGAAAAATATAGCAAAGCTAGCTCGATATGCTAGTAGAAAAGTAGGTAAACAAGGTACGGATCTTCCGGGACAAATAGCTCGAAAAATAGACCCGCTTATTTTAAGAAAGTTAGCAAATGAAGTAGATGAAATCGTGATGATTAGTGGTACGAACGGTAAAACGACGACATCGAATTTAATAGGTTATACATTAAAGAAGAACAATATTGAAATTATACATAATACTGAAGGTGCCAATATGGCAGCTGGGATTACTTCAAGCTTTATTGTTCAATCTAATAAAAATACTAAAATTGCTGTTATAGAAATAGATGAGGGTTCTATACCAAGAGTGTTAAAAGAAATGACACCTTCTATGATGGTAGTGACAAACTTCTTTAGAGACCAAATGGATAGATTTGGTGAAATCGATACGATGGTAGATAATATTGCCAACTCAATCAAAGATAAAGGGATCAAACTATTACTGAATGCAGATGATCCTTTCGTTAGTCGATTAAAAATAGCAAGTGATGACATCGTATATTATGGTATGCAAAAAGGGATACACGACTTTGAACAAAGTTCAATGGTTGAAAGTAAATACTGTCCTAATTGTGGAAGATTATTAAATTATAGTCATATTCATTACAATCAAATTGGTCATTATACATGTGAATGTGGATTCAATAGAGCAACACCACAATATGAAGTGACAGCATTTAAACAAGAACCATTCATACATGTAGGCTTAAATGATGCTCATTTTGATATGAAGATTGCCGGTGATTTTAATGTATTTAATGTCATTGCAGCTTATTCAGTATTAAGAGAATTAGGTTTATATGATCAATCTATTAAAATTGGATTTGAAACATATACTTCTGATAATGGACGTATGCAATACTATAGAAATAGTAAAAAAGAAGCGCTTATTAACTTAGCTAAAAACCCTGCAGGTCTGAATGCAAGTTTGTCTGTAGGTGAACAAATTGATGGAGAAAAAGTTTATTTAATCAGTTTGAATGATAATGGTGCAGATGGAAGAGATATTTCATGGATTTATGATGCAGACTTTGAAAAATTATCTAGACAGAATATCAAAACCATCATCTGTACAGGACAAAGAGCTGAAGAATTAGCATTAAGACTGAAATATGCTGAAGTTGAAGCGGAAGTTATTATAGAACATTCAATAGAAAAGGCAACGGAACTATCGATGACTTACAATCAGTTTACAGTTGCAATTCCAAACTATACATCTTTATCACCAATGCATCGAACATTGAATAAAGCCTTCAAGGAGGAAGCATAATGTCAGCAATAAAAATATTTCATTTTATGCCAGATAAATTAAATTTATACGGCGATATTGGCAATATTATTGCACTGAAGCAACGTGCGAAATGGCGTAATATAGAAGTAGAAGTAATAGATATAACAGATACTGATCAATTAAGTTTAGATGATTGTGACATTTTCTTTATTGGCGGTGGAAGTGATAGAGAACAAAGTTTAGCAACAGAACAATTAAAGAAAATTAAAACACAACTCAAAGATGCAATTGAAGACGGCATGCCAACCTTAACAATATGTGGAGGCTATCAATTTTTAGGATCTGAATATGTAACACCAGATGGTACAAGATTAGAAGGTTTAAACATTCTTGATATTTATACAGAATCTAAGAAAGACCGTCTAATAGGAGATATTGTAATTGAATCAGAAACATTTGGACAAATTGTCGGTTTTGAGAATCATGGTGGTAGAACATATCACGAATATCCTACATTAGGTAAAGTCGTTGATGGTTATGGTAATAATGATACGGATAAGAAAGAGGGTATCCATTATAAGAATTTATTAGGTACATATTTACATGGACCAATATTACCTAAAAACCACGAAATCACCGATTACTTATTAAAACAAGCATGTATCCGAAAAGGTATAACATTCGAACCAGAACAATTAGACAATACAGTTGAAGAAGCGGCAAAACAAGCTATTATTAAACGATTGTTAAAAGCAAAATAATAAGATGTGAGTTAAAGAGGTAGTAAACTCACGAGTTCACTAAAAATCATAATAAGTAACTCACATCATTAAAACATAAAAAGCGGCTGGGACATATTTTAATGTCCTGGCCGCTATTTATGTTTTAGCATAGTTATTTTGTTAATCTTGAATATCTATCGTTTAAAATTTTATTAATCATGAGTATTTCATAAATAATGTGACTTTTGATTTGGTTTTCATCAAATTCGTTTAGTCCTTTAACACTATTTTTTAATGTGGATGCTGCATTTTTTTGTTTTTTATATTCATTTGCTTTTATTAAATGTTCATAGGATTTGATGAAATTTGAGATTGCTGTGCGTTCTTTTTCGGTAAAGACGATGTGCGTATTCTCTGGTAAATATACTAAGTTTAATAAATGTGCATTTAGTAGTCGGTTAATGTGATATTTCATTTCGACTTTTCTAATGTGAGATTTAGATTCTTTCTTTGCTCTATGGTAATCGTATTCTTCTTTTTGATATTTTATAAGTTGTTCAATTTTAGTAGCTTGTTGTTGCAATGTTGATACTTTTTTCATGGATAAAGTAGATTCGTATTCACCTAGTAAGAGTTCTTTAAGTCTAGCTATGTATATTTCTAAAATGCTTTGATCCATCTTATGATTGATGTCTTCTATTTGATTTATATATTTAGGTGGCAAAATAATGAAGTTGACGATGCCTGCTGTTGCAAGACCAATTGTAGTCGTCGCTAATCGTGATACGAAATTATATACGAATGCTTCATGGATAACCGGAACCATTGCGACAGCTGTAATGGCAGCTACTAACATACCATCAAATAATTTAAGTTTATAACATATTAAAATCGTGACGGTTGCTGCTAATGAATAACTTAAAGGTGATTCTCCAAAGAAGTATGTACTAATAACGGCTATAAATGCACCAAGTATAGAAGCGGGGAACCTCACAAATGCTTTCTTTAAGGATGCTTTAGCTGTAGGTTCAATTGTCACAATAGATGTGATAACCGCAAATATAGGATTTAAATTTAAAGACATACATATTAAAGCAGTTAAAAAAGTTGCTAATCCAGTTTTAATAATTCTTGCACCGATAATTCGAGATAACCAATTTTCTTTCATATTCAAAACTCCGAAATCATTTTTTTATAGTATAACATGCATTTTCTGATATAATGATAAACGACAAAAAAATTTTAAAAGAAAGAACGGGATTTAAATGATAATTCAAAACAATGAAGAACTTGAAGGCCTAAAAGAAATAGGTAAAATTTGTGCAATAATTCGTGATGAGTTAAAAGAAGCAACTAAACCCGGAATTACAACTAAAGAATTAGATAACATCGCAAAGGAAAGATTTGAAGAGTTAGAAGCAGAATCAGCACCTATTGCAGAGTATGATTTTCCTGGTTACACATGTATAAGTGTAAATGAAGAGGTTGCGCACGGTATACCTGGTAAACGTGTGATTAACGAAGGCGATCTTGTAAATATAGACGTTTCAGCTCGTAAAAATGGCTATTATGCAGATACAGGTATTTCATTTGTTGTTGGTAATGCAGATGATCCGAAAAAACAATTAGTAGTTGATGTAGCAGCTATGGCTTTTGAAGAAGCAATGAAGAAAGTTAAGCCAGGTGCTAAATTATCTCAAATTGGTAGAGCAGTAAATGCTACTGCACGTAAAAATGGCTTAAAAGTTATTAAAAACTTAACAGGACATGGTGTTGGACGTTCATTACACGATTCACCACAACATGTTATGAACTATTATGATCCATTAGAAAAACAATTGCTTAAAGAAGGTATGGTACTTGCAGTAGAACCATTTATCTCATCAAACGCGACAATCGTTAGCGACGGTAAAAATGATTGGGCATTTGAAACGAAAGATAAAAGTTTCGTCGCTCAAATTGAGCACACAATTGTTGTAACTAAAGAAGGACCATTATTATTAACTAAATTAGAAGACTAAAAATATAAGAGGAGTGGATAGAATTGATTAAACATACAAGATTCTATACTACTCCTTTTTATTTTTCTAAGACTAAGGTCCTATTGAAAATTCAATCCTAGGTCCATTTTTAGATTTGAAATAACATTTTATAATAGAGTTTAATATGACAGAAGTAGGTGATTCTATGTTTAATGTTGTTTCAGATCAATTAAAACAATTAATTCTTGTTTCATATTATGAAAGTTTAGATACATGTGCTAAGCGCTTAGATGTTAAAATTAAAGCTATGAAGCAGTACTTAACGTATCTTGAACAAAAACGTTGTCAATTAAGTAAATTAATTGATAAATATACTTTAGAATTAGACAATAAGTATATGGACAAGATTGAAGATTTTAAAATTAAATGTGCTAAAAAGTTAGAAGATCATGATTTACAATGGTTACAAAAGCAAATTAATATGTTAGAAAGTGAATTAGCGAAAATTGACGAAGCTATGAAAAGTACTTTTGATAAAATTGCTGATACTATAGCTGAGCGTACGATGCTTACTCAGATGAATTCACTTCTCTAAAAAAGGAGTGGTATGTTGAAGAATAAATTTATATCAACGGAATTGTTGATCGTATTATCTGTATTGATTTTGTTATCAAACATTTACTATATTTTCTTTGAGAAAATAGGCTTATTACTCGTTGTTGTAATGGGTACGATATTTATATATGTAGGATATTTATATTTTCATAAATTACGGGGATTAATTATATTTTGGATAGGCGCCATTTTAATGATTTATGCATTACTTTCTAATCCATACATGCTTGCCATTTTATTTTTATTCTTAGTATTTTTAGTTATTAGATATCTTTTATATCGTAAGAAACCATTAAGAGTAGAACATGTCGATCAAACATCAAATGAAAATATTAACGAATCATTTATAAAACAGCGATGGTTCTCTCCACAAAAGACACCACACTATATTTATAAATGGGAAGATATACAAATTCAACAAGCAATTGGAGATATTGAATTAGATTTATCTTTAGCTGCTAATTTATCTGAGCATAATGTTATTGTCGTGAGACAATATATTGGAAAGACGCAAATTATTGTTCCATATAATTACCATGTACATGTACATATAACTGCTTTATATGGCAGATTATATATGAATGATCAAGTGTACAGAGTAAAAAATGAAACAGTACATTATGAGGAAAATAGTCATAAAAATTCATTTAAAGTTAATATATTCTTCTCAACATTTATGGGAGATGTTGAGGTGATTTATCGATGAATAACTACACAAGAATTATCGGTTCAATGCTTATTCTTGTTTATACAATTGTCGGCATTTTATTTTTCTTAGATCGAATTTTTATTAATATTATATATTTTCAAGGTTTATTTTACACACAAATATTAGGTGTACCAGCATTCCTGTTTATTAATATTGTAGTAATTTTACTATGTATCATAATAGGGACTGCAGTAGCTTACAAAATTAATCAACAGCACCATTGGATTAAAGAACAAATCGAAAGATCTTTTCAAGGAGAAATGTTAGGTGTGAATCACCATGAAATTGATTTGCACAAAGAAACTTTAGAAATTTATCAAACATTAATTCCGTTGCATGAAGAACTATACACGTTGAGATTAAAGTCTCAACAAATTATTAATGAATCGTATCAAATGCAAGATTCCGTCGTTAAAAAAATCATAGAAGATGAGCGACAAAGATTAGCAAGAGAATTACATGACTCAGTAAGTCAGCAATTATTTGCGGCAAGTATGATGTTATCTGCAATTAAATCATCAGAATTAAAAGAGCCATTAGCTAAACAAGTAGACTTATTAGAAAAAATGATACAAGATTCGCAATTAGAAATGCGTGCTTTATTATTACATTTAAGACCTTTAGGATTAAAAAATAAATCTCTTGGTGAAGGTATTAAAGATTTAGTAGTCGACTTGAAACAAAAAATACCAATGAAAGTTGTTTATGATATAGAAGATATAGAAATAGCCAAAGGTACGGAAGACCATCTATTCCGTATAACTCAAGAAGCCATATCTAATACGTTACGTCATTCTAAAGGTACAAAAGTTTCAATAGAGTTAATAGATACGAATGATTATGTTATATTACGTATACAAGATGATGGGGTAGGTTTTGACACATCTAAAAGAGATCCACAGAGTTATGGGCTAAATACTATGAACGAACGTGCATTAGAAATTGGAGCCACTCTCAATATTATTTCAATGCCTGAATCGGGAACGCGTATTGAAGTTAAGGTACCAAATAATAAGGAGGAACAATATGACAATTAGAGTATTATTTGTAGATGATCATGAAATGGTTCGAATCGGAATCTCTAGTTATTTATCTACACAAGAAGATATATCCGTCATAGGGGAAGCAGCATCAGGAAGAGAAGGTATTGAAAAAGCTGAAGAATTAGAACCCGATGTCATTTTAATGGATTTAGTGATGGATGATATGAATGGTATAGAAGCAACACAACATATAAAAAAGCATCAACCAAGTGTTAAAATCGTCATGTTAACAAGTTTCATTGAAGATAATGAAGTCTACCAAGCCTTAGATGCAGGTGTTGATAGTTATATATTAAAGACGACTTCTGCAGATGATATCGCAAATGCTATACGTAAGACGTACAACAAAGAGTCTATTTTTGAACCAGAAGTACTTGTAAAAATGAGAAATAGAATGAATCAAAAAGCTGAATTATTCGAAATGTTGACTGAACGTGAAATGGAAATATTATTATTAATCGCTAAAGGTTATTCAAACCAAGAAATAGCAAGTGCCTCACATATTACGATTAAGACAGTTAAAACGCACGTTAGTAATATATTAAGTAAATTAGAAGTACAAGATAGAACACAGGCTGTTATATATGCCTTTCAACATAATTTAATATCATAATAAAAGAAGTTGAGCTTCCATAAAGGAGCTCAACTTCTTTTATTTAGTAAATTCATATCCATTTTGTATAACTTCTAAATCACCATTATGTGGATCAATTACGAGTCCATGTATCGGAACAGATTGATCAAATAATGGATGGTTATATACTTTTTGTATATTTGTTTGAACATTTTCAGTTACATCATCGAATCCTCTTAAGAATTGATGGATATTAATACCTGAATGTTCGATTGTATTTAGTGTATCATCTGTGATACCACGACTTTTCATTGTATCTATTACTGAATCCACATCCAAATTCCCCATACCACAGTCTTTATGACCCATGATAATGATTTCTTCAGCGCCAAGTGCATAAATCGCTACTAATAAACTTCGCATTGTAGAACCATATGGATGAGAAATAGTTGCGCCAGCGTTTTTAACAACTTTGATATCGCCATTTTTAAAGCCTAATGCACGCGTAGAAAGTTCTGTTAATCGCGTATCCATACACGTGAGCAATACTGCTTTAGCGTTAGGTGTCTTTGTTGTTATAAGATTTTTATATTCCTTATTTTCTATAAAAGCTGCATTATATTCTAAAATATCATTCAATAGAGGCATTAGTCATATCACCGTTTTCTGTTAAGTTATTAAATGCTTGTTCTTCTGGTGATCCATTTTTAAGCATTTTCTTCTGATGTAGTACTGCGTTTATTTCTGCACCGATGATAATAATTAATCCAGTTAAGAATAACCAAATCATCAATACGATAATACCTCCGATACTACCGTATGTTTTAGAGTAGTTAGCGAAATTATTAACATAAACACCAAATAAAGCACTTGAACCTAACCATGCAATTGTTGTAAAAGCTGCACCAGGAACAACTGATAATAATTTGATTTTAATGTTTGGTGCAAGCGTATATAGTGTGATAAATACGATAAACGTCACAATTAATGGTAGTACGACTTTTATTAAACTAAATATCCAACGTAATTCAGATTCTAATCCTAAAGGACCAAATAATAAATTGCCGATTTGTTGACCAAATATAGGTAGTGCTATTGCAATACCGAATACAACAACCATAATAACTGTGAAGAAGACACTCATGATTTTAAGTATGATAGCATTTCTTCCATCTTCAACATCATAAGCGACATTAAATGCGTTCATTAAAGCAGTCATACCATTTGATGCAGACCATAATGCTGCGATTAAACCGAATGAGAATAAGCCACCACTAGCATTATTCATAACGTCATCAATTATGCCAGTAATTAACTTTGCCGTATCACCAGGTGCATTCTCTGATATCATATTTGTAATTGTATCAGGATTGACTTGGAATAGTGGTATCAACGTTAACACAAATATTAGAGTAGGGAATAACGCAAGTAAGAAGTAATATGAAAGCTGTGCTGCAAGTCCTGTAGCATTATCCTTACCAATTCTGTAAATTAAAGTTGATAAAATATTACCGTCTTTCGTAAATTTAGCTGGCTTATTAATTTTTGAAACATAAAATATTTGGTTATCTTTCTTTGCTGTCTTAGATTCAAATTTTTGTGGTGGAATATAATATTCTTTCTTAATAGACTTTTTTTGTTCGTCTTTAAAGTTTTTAGCTTGTTCTAAAAATTTTGAGCTCGATTTATCATTTCCCATATAAATTCTCCTAATTTAATATGATGTTAAAAAAGACTAGGTTAGATGAATAAGCCTAGTCTTTAATATAAATTATGAATGGTTTGAACCTGAGATTTGTCTTTGATTCTTTTTCTCAATGAATGTATCTTTAGCATCCATAATTGATTGCTCTAATTCTGGATTTTTACGACGAATTTCTTCGATTACATCTTTCCAGTATAGAACTTCATCTTTAATTTGATCTAATTTAGAAGGTTCTCTTGAAGTGTTGCCTTCTTTAATGTTTTGCACTTGGTTTGATAACGATTGGCGAGTGTTTTTATCAGCTAATGCAATAATTGCGCCAATTGTACCACCTATTAAAATAGCAGGAACTAATTTGTTTTGCATAATGTTTTTCCCCTTTCAAGAATATAACTTTAAATTAACATTGACCTACATATCATATCACATATGAATCTCAAATTAGAGAATATAGGCATTAATATATGTTATAAATATCACTAATGTTGTTTATTCCCATAAATTTAGAGATATAAACACAATTGTAGTTTATAATAGTGCATTAGACAATAGCTTTTCAAAAGGCATAATATCTAAATTTCTGCCTATTTTAATTTTAAAATGGCCAGCTCTTGTCCATAATGTGATTTCACCGTTTAAATCAAGTAGTTTACCAGCATTCTCAGTAGACCACATGAGTATAATGTTATAAGGTATAGAGTAAGTTTCTATTTTCTTACCGGTGATACCTTGCATATCACGAATGATAATTCGTTTATTTGTAAATACGGCAGTATCTCTGAATGTCTTAAAAGCACTATAAGCTTCTTCGCCTTCAACGAGATATTGCGAAATATTATCTGGTACTGCAACTTGTTCGAAAAGCGTCCATGAAAGTATATCTTGAACAGCCACTAGAATCACTCCTCACCTTATAATTCATGTTTATTGTATAAAATATTCATATAAATTGTAAAGTGAATATATAAGTTTGATAGTTTTAATTATAATTACTTTTTGCTAAACTAAATTTTGAAAGGATGATAAAAAATATGACTGAATCAATAGAACAAATGGTAGATGATTTAAAAGGCAAGCTACGATTAGTAAATACAAGTGTATTGAATAAAGATGCAATACCTGAAGAAAAGAAAGAAGAATTGAAAGAAATACATACTATGGTCATGTCTAGAAAAAACATATCAGCTAGTGAAATGACAGCTATTACACAAGCTTTAGGTGACCTTAGAAAATAAACAAAGGTGGTTAAACAAATGGGTTATGAAAAACAGCTTCAAAAATATGCAGAGTTATTAGTTAAAGTTGGTTTGAATGTTCAGGAAAAAGAGCCTGTATATATTCAAGCTTCAATTGATGCAAGTGAATTTGTACATTTAGTTGTTGAGGAAGCATACAAAATAGGGGCAGAAGACGTAAAAGTTAGTTACAAAGATGATAGAATTGCACAGCTTAAATATCAATATGAACCTGAATCATTTTTTGAGAATGTTAAACAATATGATATTGATGAAAAAATGGATTATTTAGATAGAAAAGCAGCGTTCTTATCAATTGTTTCATCTAGTCCAGATAGTTTGAAAGATGCTGATCCTAATAAAATTCGCAAATCTATGGCAGCAAACGGAAAAGCATTTAAAGACTATATGGTTGCTGTTCAAAGTGATCGCATGAGTTGGTGTGTAGCTTCATATCCATCGGTTGGTTGGGCTAAAATGATGTTCCCTGAATTAAGTGATGATGAAGCGGTCAATAAATTACTTGAAACAATTTTAAAAACAGTAAGAGTTGATCAAGAAGACCCAGTGAAAGCTTGGGAAGAACATGATCACTTATTACATGAAAAAGCAGATTATTTAAATAACAAAAAATATAAAGCATTGCATTACAAATCAGAAGGTACTGACTTAACAATTGAATTACCAAACGGTCAATATTGGTCGGGTGCTAGTTCTGTAAACTCAAAAGGCAACAGCTTTGTAGCGAATATGCCTACTGAAGAAGTATTTACTGCACCACATAAAAATGGTGTTAATGGAACAGTAAGTAATACATTACCTTTAAGTTATTCAGGTAATATTATTGATGACTTTACTTTAACATTTAAAGATGGTGAAGTAGTAGACTACAAAGCAGGTGTTGGTGAAGAAATTTTGAAATCGATTCTAGAAACAGATGAAGGTTCAAAACGACTAGGTGAGGTAGCATTAGTACCTGTTGATTCACCAATTTCTAACATGAACACGTTATTCTATAATACATTATTTGATGAAAATGCTTCTTGTCATATTGCATTAGGATCTGCTTATGCATTTTGTATCGAAGGTGGCAAAGATATGACTGCTGAACAATTAGCTGAAAATGGTTTAAATGATTCCACAACACATGTTGACTTTATGATTGGTAGCAAAGATTTATCAATTGATGGTATTTTGGAAAATGGTGAAAAAGAACCAGTATTTAGAGATGGTAATTGGGCATTTTAAAAGATAGCCATTTAAGAATACATCATGTATAATAAAGATAAATAAAGTCTTTATAGCCATTCAAAGGAGGGGATATCATGAGTACACCAATGGAATGGAGTGTAATGATCGCATTTGTGTTCGCAATTTTTACATTTGGCGGTGCATTAATGATGTATCTTGTTCAAACATTCGATAGTAGAGAGTCTGTACGAATTGATACTGCTGAAGAAGCACTAGAGAAGAAAGTCTTTGATGATGAGGAACATTATCATTAATAAGAATGAATAGCCAGGGAAACCTGGCTATTTTTTTCAATAAAAATAAGCAAAACTGGACGGGGTTATAATATGAAAACGAAGAAACCAATGAAAGAATCAAGAAGTGTCAAATCCATTCAAATATTTCCAGAGGACACAAATCACCACAATACGATGTTCGGTGGTAAATTAATGGCGGAAATTGATGAAATCGCAGCAATCGCAGCGATGAGACATAGTGGGAACTCAGTTGTAACAGCATCTACGGATTCAGTAGACTTCTTACAACCAATCGGAACAGGTGAAGTGATATCGTTAGTTTCTTTTGTCACTTATGCAGGTAAATCATCTATGGAGATTTGCGTAAAAGTCATTAGTGAAGACAATATTAATCAAAAGAAACATTTAGCAGCGTATAGCTTTTTAACATTTGTAGCTTTAGATAAAGAAGGAAATAAAGCAGAAGTTCCAGCAATATATCCTGAAACAGATGATGAAAAATGGTTCTATGAAAGTGCGCAAGATAGAGTGAAACTACGCCAAGAAAGAAGAAAAGAAAGTAAGAAAACATTAGAATTCATGTCTACAAAACTATATATCTAATTTAAATAAAGGGCTAGGACAACAATTGTTGTCCTAGCCCTTTATTATATTATTGATTCATTCTTAATTCGTTTGCTTTAAAGTCGACATCTTTATAGTACATATCTTTTACGAGTAAATTTGGACCTAAACATCTCACTTTAGGACAGTGACAGTTAAGTGATTTTGCTAAAGATGAATTCATCCATGTTTGATAAACATCTTCAAGTTTATCTTGTTTAATATTTGCGATAGATCCTGTTTCATCGCCGAAGTCTGTAACGATTACATCTCCAGAAAATACATTTACGTTTAATCTACTTCTTCCATCTGGATCATTTCTTAAACTTACATTTTTAGATGATTTTAATCTAGATAATAAGTTTTGGTCTGATTCATTCATGAAACAAGGGTAAAAAGGTAACGTTCCAAATAACATCCAAGTATCTTCATCTCTAAAGTCTAAAATCTCATGAATAGTATCTTTCATTTCATCTAAACTCATAATATTTAACTGACTTGCAAAGTCAGAAGGGTACATAGGATGTATTTCATGACGACTACATTTCATATCATGAACAATTTCATTATGGATTTTTTGTAAATAAGGTTTAGTACTTTTATTTAACATCGTTTCAGCAGATACAAACATACCTTGTTCTGATAGTGTGGCAGAGTTTTGAATCATTTGTTCGTATAGTCGATATCTTACTTTTAAAGGAGGTTTCTTGTCCATTACATGGAAACCAACTTCACTGAATTCATCGATTGTTCCCCAGTTATGTGAAATGTGCATAACATCAATATACTCAGCAATTTCTAAATAACGATCAAGTGGTAACGTTAAATTAGAATTCATTTGCGTGTAAATGCCTCGTTTGTGTGCATATTTTAATAAAGGAACGACAGTTTCTCGAATTGATTTTTTACTGAACATTGGTTCTCCGCCAGTAATTGAGATTGTTTTTAAATGAGGGACTTCATCAAGTCTCTTTAAAATTAAATCCATCGGTAATGTGTCAGGGTCTCGTAATTGTAACGTATAACCTACTGCACAATGTGCACAACGCATATTACAGAGTGTAGTCGTTGTAAATTCTATATTACTCAGTTGTAATGAACCGTGTTCGTCTATATCGTTATAGGCCTCCCACGGGT
The DNA here is from genome assembly GCF_022386965.1 of Mammaliicoccus sp. B-M6. NCBI lineage: Bacteria > Bacillati > Bacillota > Bacilli > Caryophanales > Staphylococcaceae > Mammaliicoccus > Mammaliicoccus sp. B-M6. Next base: position 21,759 of record NZ_JAJNHJ010000004.1, on the reverse strand, counting down.
CGTTTTTTATTGAAATAGGACTTTTCAAGTCGTATATCATGATATATCCTTCTTTCTGATTTTTTTCCTATCTATGAGCGTAACACTTGTTATCAAATTTTCCAATACTGATTTATGATTGTTTTTATACTTGTTATCATTCATAATAATATTATTAAAAATAAAGGAGTATTAAAATGAGTAAAAAAACATCACTTAATGAAATCAAACAAAGGTTATCAGACTTTTTAGATGAAATGGAAGCAATGAATCCTGAAGATATGGAAGTATCTGATGTAGATGAATGGATTGCTTTGCTTGATGAACTTGAGAAAAAAGTTCAAGCTATGCATGATTAATGGTGACCATAGATGAATGTTTCAGTAAAAGTAGGACAGAAGTTTCCTTTAACGATCAAACGATTAGGTATTAATGGTGAAGGTATTGGCTATTATAAGAAGAAGATAACATTTGTAGAAGGTTTATTGCCGGGAGAAGTTGGACTTGTCCAAGTCGTAAAAGCGAAACCAAATTTTATAGAAGCGAAAGTAGTCAAAATCCGTGAACGTAGTAAAGAAAGGGTTAAACCTAAATGTAAAGTTTATGATATTTGTGGTGGATGCCAACTGCAACATTTAAATTATGATGCGCAACTTTTATTCAAATCACAAATTGTAAAAGATGCGTTAACTAAATATGCAAAAAATATCCCAACAAAAATTGTAAAACCTACAATCGGTATGGATAATCCTTGGGGATACCGTAATAAAAATCAATTTCCTGTTCAGAAGAAAGGAAATCAACTCATTGCAGGCCTTTATGAAAAAGACAGTCATCAATTAATTGATATTAAAAAATGTCCAGTTCAAGACAAACGTACGATTCAAGTTACGAATGAACTGAGAAATATTTTGATGAATTTACAAGTTAAAGTATGTAGAAATCCAAATAAAGAACAAGGGCTAAGATATATTGTTACGAGAGTGGCAAAGCATAGTCAACAAATACAAGTTACGTTAGTTTGTACGGATGATCAATTGAAGTATAATCAGTCTCTTATTGATCAAATCATGAATTTGTCTTTCGTTGAAAGTTTATCCATCAATATTAATAAAGAGAAGACATCACGAGTACTAGGCAGTCAAACAATTCATGTAAGTGGTAAACAACAAATTACAGAAACGCTTGGTCAATACTATTATGATTTATCGCCAGATTCATTTTTCCAATTAAATCCGGAACAAGCTACAAAAATGTACGGTGAAATTGAAGCTCAAGCGAATTTAACAGGTAATGAATCAGTTGTAGATGCATTTTGCGGAACAGGTACAATAGGTATTTGGCTTTCTCAAAATGCGAAAGAAGTAAGAGGTATGGATATCATTAAAGAAGGTATTGATGACGCTAAGAAAAATGCTGAACTCAATAATCGTCATAATGTACACTATGAAGTTGGTGATGCATATAAAGTTATGGATAAATGGATTAAAGAAGGCTTTAAACCAGACGTGATAACAGTTGATCCGCCAAGAACTGGATTAGGTATTAAAGCTGTTGAACTTATTAAATCCGTTCATCCAAAAACATTTGTGTATACAAGTTGTAATCCATCAACTTTAGCGAAAGATTTAGCACACTTATCTAAAAAATATAAAGTCGTAAGCATGCAACCTATTGATATGTTTCCACAAACAGCACAAGTAGAAGTCGTAGCAAAATTAGTTGCAAAATAAGTTTAAAACCTTTCAAAAGTGGTATATAAATATTAGACATACTATGAAAGGAAGAGATTGATATTATGAGTAAAAAAGTAGCAGCAGTTGTAACAGATTTATTCGAGGACGTTGAATTAACAAGTCCACAAAAAGCATTAACTGATGCTGGACATGAAGTTGTTATTATTGGTGAAGAAAAAGGTAAAGAAATCACTGGTAAAAAAGGCGAAAAAGTTACAGTAGAAGTTGGTATTGATGAAGCAAATGCTGCAGATTATGATGCAGTCTTAATTCCTGGCGGATTTTCACCAGATTTATTACGTGGAGATGAACAAGGACGTTTTGGCGAATTTGTTAAACATTTCGTACAAAATGAAAAACCTTCATTTGCAATTTGCCACGGACCTCAATTATTAATTGATACAGATTTATTAAATGGCAGAACTGTTACTAGTTTCTTGTCAGTTAGAAAAGACTTACAAAATGCAGGTGCAAAAGTCGTTGACGAATCTGTAGTCGTTGACAATGGCATCGTCACAAGTCGAACTCCAGACGACTTAGAAGACTTTAACCGTGAATCACTTGCATTGCTTCAATAGATGCTTTGATGAGCCACTCACTTTTATAGTGAGTGGTTTTTTTGTGCAGGCTATTATATAATTTTTTTATAATATGTAAGGAGCGTGGTTTATGGAAAGTAAGCATGATACAAAGTATTTTCAATCATTAATAGGGCGCGCTGAATTAACCGAAAATATTTTGAAATCAATCCAAAATAAATCAAGTGGAAACGATGGCGAAAATTATTTTAGTGCCATTTTAGATTGTGTTACGGATATCGTATATTTGAATGACTTTCAATTTGCATACAATAGTCAAGTTCAAATAGATACAATCGTCATCGATGATTATGCAATATATTTATTCGAGATAAAGAATTATAAAGGCATTTATTATTTAGAAGACACGTTGTTAAAAAATAATTTTGGAAGTTCATTTACCTCACCGTTCATACAAATGGAACGAGCTAGAAATGAATTCAATAAACTATGTCACTATCTAGAAATTGGTAAACCCGTCATTTCAAAATTAGTCTTTACCAATCCTTACTTTAACTTTAAAAATAGAAACATATTAAAAGATCAAGTTATCTTACCCTCAGAATTAGGCTCCATTACCCAACTTTTTAAAAATCAAAATCAATCAGAAAATATAAGAATTAAACAGAAACTATTATCAGTAAGAAATTCATTTGATGCACAATACAGTAAAGGTGTGACAATACCGTTTGAACAAATCAAGCCAGGTATCAAATGTCCTCGATGTCATCGCATGTTCACAGTAAAAATTGAATAAGACAAACAGAAATGTACATGCCAATATTGTGAGTCTGTCATGGATAAAAAATATCTTTATGAATATAATTTGCAAGAACTGTATTATTTAAAACAAGAGCCATTCACAATCACCGAAGCAGTATGGTGGTTAGGAGGGAATAGTAAAACTACAATTCGAAGAGTATGTGAACAAAACTTCAAAAGTATAGGTAAAAGGTATAAGAAATTCTATATTTAGATTTAGATGAGTTAGCTAATTACCAGAATTCAGAATAATGGAAGTTACAGCGTTCTAATTACTACAATTCCTAAAAATGCACTTAACAACTCCCATCACAATTTACAAAATTCCACATCTCAGCACGCTATTTTAAAAATTTTATTGAAAATACTTAATTTTAACCCAATAGAAAAAGCAGTGAAGTTCGTCATAAACTTCACTGCTTTTTTATTTTTATTAGAAGAATCTTCTTATTAGTGTTTTGAGTGATGGCATTTTTTCGAGTCTGTTTTCTTCTAATGCTGTTCTTATTTCGAATTTTGCATATCCTTTTGCCTCGTCCCATATTATTTTACCTGGTAATGGGGCAGCATCTGGATCTACTTTTACGTTTACAACTACAGGTTTATTTGCATTTTTAGCTTTTTCAAGTGTAGGGGCGATATCTTCTACATCTACAACATTATAGCCTATACCGCCACAGCTATCTGCAAATTTAGCAAAGTCGATATCGCCTAAATCAATAGCATATTCTAACTCACCAGCTGCTTGTTGTTCATATTTTATGAATGCTAATTCTTGGTTATTTAATACGACGACGATAATTGGTAGTTTATATTGTACCGCTGTAACGAAGTCTTGCATAACCATTGCAAATCCACCGTCACCAGTGATAGCAATTGCTTGCTTATCTGGATTTGCGACTTTACTTGCAATCGCTCCTGGTAATGCACAGCCCATCGTACCTAACCAAGATGACGTGATAAATTTATGGTTGTGACCGAGTTGTAAATATCGTGTGCTCCATACTGTTGAAGTGCCGACGTCAACTGAAAATACTGTGTCATCTGTTGAAATTTTTTCGATTTCAGACATTAGTAATTCTGGTCTGATTGGTTTGCTGTCATTATTTCTATCTTCTTCTAACCATCTGTTCCATGCTTTCATATTTTCTTGGCATGCTTTTAAGAATTTACGACCAGTTACTTTTTCAGATGCTTCTGTTAAAGCAGCTAATACATTTTTTGTATCGCCTATTAAGCCGACATCGACATTAAAACGTTTGCCAATATTTGTTTGATTAATATCAATTTGTATACATGGTATATCCTTATCAGGTAAATAATCTACATATGGATAATTCGTACCAACTAAAATTAATAAATCAGCATCTTTAGACGCTTCAAATGCTGGTTTAGTACCAATTTTACCTAAGTTACCCATGAAATTAGGATGTTTATCCGGTATGATACCTTTTGCTGGTAATGTAATTAAACCAGGTGCATCGATATGATCTAAGAAGTTAAGTAATTCTTCCTTAGCATCTTTAGCACCAACACCAGTTAGGACGACCGGTTTTTCACTTTTATTTATAAGTTCTGCAGCTTTTTTAACATCTTCATCTTTAGCGTAAGTTACTGCATTTTCAAATTTATACGTTTCTCTAGGGACATTGTCTTCAATTTTCTCACCTAGAACATCACTTGGAATCGTTAATACTGCAACGCCTTTTTTAGCATATGCAGTTTTGATAGCTTCATCTACAATTTCATGTACATTTTCAGCTGATTCTAATTGTTTATTATAAACGGCTACATCTTCGAATAGGGCTGTCAAATTAACTTCTTGGAAGAATTTCGTGCCCAATAATTTCGAATCTGTTTGACCTGCTAAAACGAGCATAGGGACATTATCCATTTTAGCGTCATACATACCATTTAACATATGTATTGCGCCAGGACCACCAATACTTAATGCTACTGCTATCTTGCCTGTTAATTTGGCATAACTACTAGCAGCTAAAGTTGCAACTTCTTCGTGTCTTACATCATAGAATTTAATGTTATCTTCTTCTGTTTTAAGTGCATCTACGACTTTATCTATTGAATCACCAGGTATGCCATATACGTGGTCAATTTGCCAATTCTTTAAGACTTGTACGAGTGCTTTGTTTGCTTTAATTTTTGCCATTTAAAATTCCTCCTTATCGTTATCTATACCCAAATACGCTAAAAGTTATACTTATAAATAAGACTCAGGACTGATTTTGTTGTTTTTCAGTAAAAAGAAGTGTTTAAATTCATTATTACAAGCTATAATGATGTAAGAAATATGAATAAGGGAGAATACAGATGGGGCTATTTAAGAATAAGAAGAATGAAATACCACAACCTAATTCAGAAGAAGTTCAATATAGAAGATATCAACATTATTATCAAGAACCTGTACAGCCGAGAAAGAGAAAAAGAATTTCAAAGCTATTTGGTCTTGTAACAATACTTATTATACTTTCGATTGTTTTTTATTTAGCAGTTATGTATATGTGGTCAAGAACATCTGATGTTGATGATTTAGTAAAAATTGAAGATAAACAATCTTATGTTCAAGTTGAAGATATGCCTGATTATACTAAAAATGCTTTTGTAGCAGTTGAAGATAAACGATTTTATGATCATGATGGAATTGACTTAAGAGGTGTATCACGTGCGCTTGCTGTAAGTTTGAAAAATGGTGAACTTACACAAGGTGGAAGTACGATTACACAACAAGTCGTTAAAAACTATTTCTATACGAATGAAACGCAACTGACAAGAAAAGTGAAAGAGATGTTTGTGGCGAAACGTGTTGAAGATAAATATAGTAAGAATGATATTTTGAGTTATTATGTCAATAATATCTATTTCGGTCAAAATAATTATACGATTGAGGAAGCGGCAAATTATTACTTCGGTGCGACAGTCGATAAAAATAATCCAAACCTTCCTCAAGTAACGGTATTACAAAGTGCAATTTTAGCTAGTGTCGTAAATGCACCATCCAATTTTGATATTAATAATATTAGTGATAGTTATATGACACGTATCAAAACAACACTTGAAAAAATGAAACAACAGAATTATATTACTGAATCAGAGTATACTGAAGCTATAAATGAATTAAATCAATAATAAACACACTGAGTTAAGAGATTAAACTTTTAAACTCAGTGTGTTTTATTGTATCCTATATATATGTGTGGAGGGATGTAAAATGCTTAAAATAACTAAACTTGAAGTACAAAAGAAAAACAAAGAACGTTTAAATTTATTTATTAATAATGAATTTGAAATGGGTATTGATCAAGCAACATACATCTACTTTAATTTAAGAAAAGATTTAGAAATTACAAAAAGTAAGTTACAAGAAATTAAGGACTACGATCAATATAGACAGGCACTTAATCAAGCGATTGTCTATTTATCTCATAAAAAGCGTACGAAATATGAAGTAGAAAAATATTTAACTGACAAAGAATATGGCAGTGACTTAATTGATAGAGTGATAGAGTATTGTCAATCTAATAAATACATAGACCATAAAGATTATATTGAAAGTTTAAAAAACACCATTTTAAAAACAACGGATAAAGGTCCTGACCATTTTGAAAGAGTAGCTAAAGAAAAAGGTATAGAACAAGATTTAGTATACGAATTCAAAGAAAAGTTTGAAATGGAAATGTCGGAAGATCGAATTCCGAATATCGCAAAAAAGATTATGCAAAAAAAGAAACAACCTCCTAACCGTTTAAAACAAACGATTGTCCAAACACTTCAACAAAGAGGCTATGCTTTTTCATTAATCAATGAACATCTAACAGATTTGAATATTGAACCGACATCTGATGATGTTGAAAATATTTTGATGAAAGATTTGGAAAAGGTATATAATAAATATCAAAAGAAATATAATGGATATGAACTTAAGTCACATGTTATTCAAGCACTCGTAAGAAAAGGGTATACATTTGAAATGATTAATGACAAATTAGTAGAAAGTGGTATTGTAGATGAATAATGATAAAAAATTTGTTGAAATGACAGAATATGAACTAAAAAACGCAATTGCTGAATATCGCGAAAAGATGAGAAAATCAGAAATGATGGGTATACTAAATGAATATGAAGTATATAAGAGAAAAGCGCTCATAGCAGAAAGTTACCTTGTCGACACTTCAAAAATAGAAGTAGGAAAAGTATATGGCTTAATAGGTGACACACCTAGTTACTTTAAAGTAGAACGCATTAATGGTGTATTTGCTTGGGGATTTAGATTAAAAGGATCAAAAATTGAAGAAGGCATTCCTGTAAGTCTTCTACAACTATAATGGTGGTGCAGAATGACACAGCAAATATTACTGAGAGTTGTTAACGCAACTAAATATTATTATATAAGTAAAGAACAGAATAAATTTAAATCATTATTTAAGTTAAAGCACCTTAACAAGGACATTGTACTTAAAAATGTTACCGTGCATCTTTATAGAGGTGAAGTGCTGGGCATTATCGGCGATGATCAGTCTGGTAAAGAAATGATCAGTAAATTAATGATTAAAGAAGTTGCACCTAATTTAGGTAAAGTAACAAATCATGCGCAAACATTTTTAGCGGATGTTAGGCATAAAGCTGATGATCATCAAACATTGAATGAAATGATTATTCGTACTTTGAGTTTATCCGGTGTAGAAATTAGAGACATTACGACGATTCAAAGACAAATATTAAGCTTTGCTAAATTATCGGATAAAGCTTCAAAGACGTGCCAAGATATTAATGAAGCGGAATATGCTCAATTATTAGTTAGTATAGCCAAATATATGAGACCTACCGTTGCAATTTTTACTAATATCATTCAATACTTAGACGAATCATTTCAGAAGAAGTTCCATGAATTTTTAAATGAACAAAAAGAATATGATCGTGCTGCTGTCGTAATCGATGACCATATACACTCAATTGAGAAGATGAGTAACTATCTTATCTGGTTAACTTATGGTCAAGTTAGAAAAGAAGGTACCGTTAAAGAAGTATTAGGTCATTACCGAGAATATCATAAGAAATATAATCAAATTCAAGATAAAGACCAAAAAGAACTTTACGATCTTAAATGGAAGATGTCTCAGCAAGAACTTCCTATAGCGCACGGCGAAGGTTATAAAAGAATGCGTAAATATCAATACGGTAGAGTGCCGAAATCTATTGAGAAAATGATATTTTATGGCTTAACATTTATCTTTGGTGCTACATTAGCAGCACTATTTATGTTTATAGGTGTAGGGAGCTCTCCTACAGAAAAAGAAGTTACATCAAAACAGGTCATCACAACAAATAGTGAACCTAAATACATAGATAAGTCAGCTTATGTCCTATCGCTAAAACATGATACAGAACTCACACCTTCATCCAAAGGCTCAAAGTTGAAATTACCTCAATATAGTTTTGTAGATGTAACAGGTGAAAATCAATCTAATTATAGACTTGAAGTAGATGACAAGACTTATATCTCTAAAAAGAATAACTTGTACTTTTTCAATCCGGCAGGACTATATGAAGACGTTGATTGGTCAGATTTAGAAGATTATGTTGATGATAGTTATTTAAATTATATTGATTTTTATAACAGCTTTATGCATAAATCACATAAGAAAGTTTCTGAGACCATTACAGCTGATAAAGCAAACCGATTTAATGAACAAATGGAAGGCCAAAAAGTACATATGGTTTTCAACAGTGACAATCAATTAACTGGTTTTACATTTGATATGAAAAACAAAGCTAAATTAGTTAAGAAATACAATATTTCAAGTGACACTTGGGTCGTTAAATCAAGAGATGGCTTTATGATAGCAGACTTAGCAGAAAACAAATGGATTTTTATACAATTATAGGAGGTCAATATGAACGAATTATTTGAACAACATATTAAACATTTTCCACATATGCTTAAATATTGCTTCTATGAAGTTAAAACTCATTATAAATATTATGTATCTGCTTTTGCTATCATGTTAGTATTATTGATCTTCACATATTTGAAGTTATGGATTACTGATGCGATAGATGTACAACAATCAACGTCTTATTATAAGTTGATTGGCTTTTTCGCTTACATGTGGGTCTTTTTATCACTTTTTAATTCTGAAAAGACAGTCAGAAAACAAGGGGCACTTTATAATAGATTATCAGTACCGTACTATGTTGGCGCTTCTTCACAAGTATTTTTAACAATGATCATATTCTTGATTGTTGTAACGCTTATTGGGATTGTTTCAACATTTTCGACATCAAATTTAATCGAAATTAACCATTTAGGATTTTTCTATTATTTAGTAATGGCATACATATTACTTGTACCAGTAGCATCGATTATTGGTGTGTTTGGTAAATATGTATATTCTGCACGGTTTATCGTTTTCGGATTATTGATTGTATTATTATTTGTCGTACCGATATTGTACGTACCTAATAATATGTATGCAGTTTGGGTTAATGTTTTAAAACTCAATCCATTATTCTATATTATTAATGGGTTCCAACAATCAATGGTGTTAGGTAACGCATCCGTTACGAATTTGCCATATCATATTCTGTTCTATTTTGAAGTAGCATTTATCTATTTAGCTTGGATCAATATTAATAAAGCTTATAAAACTGAATACTTTAAATAAAAAATAAGGCTGAGACGATCTAACCGTCTCAGCCTTATTTGTGTTTCTATGCTTCAAGTTTTTTCATTAATTTCTCCTCGGTAAATACCCAGCCGATATATGAGTTTGTCACTTTCATATCATCATCTAAATGTAGTATAGCTACAAATGGGTAATGACCATTCTTCAAATATCTTAAATCAATAAATCTTAGTTCTGTTGTTTTTTTATCTATTCTTGTAACTTCCCATCGATAAATAGAACTGAAACTTAAGAAAGATCTTAAATTCTCATCATATTTAGCATAAGCCATTATATGGTCATTCGGGAATGCTTGTCTTTTGAATACATCATTAAATGCTACGTTACGACCATAACTACGTCCAACATAATCATGTGTTTCAGTTTGAATAGCAATTCGCCATTCCATAAATCGTATTGTCGGTGCAACAAATATTTTAACGGGATTATCTTCTTGTTGTATTTGTTTTAAAGCTTGGTCTTTTATCGCTTTTTGTAATATAAATCGCACAATATAATAGAATATTAACAAGAAGTATAATGTACCAAAGGCAATGCCAGCATTAACACCGAGTGTCCAGAGCAGTATGGCAACTAAGTGTGCTACAAAGATAATGGGGTCAAACGTATTAATAATACTTAATTGAATCCATTTATTAGATATCGGTCTAAGCGCCTGTGTACCATATGAATTAAAAATATCTACAAAAACATGAAAGAATACGGCAAATTGCGTCCATAACCAAATATGCAAGACATCTACTCCTGGAAAGATAACGAATATTAGAAACGTTAATATTAAAGGCCATAATAATGTAAAAGGTATAGAATGAGTGATACCTCTATGGTTTTTAACATATATCGCATTATTTTTTAATTTTAATACTGTATCAATATCAGGTATTTGTGATCCAACCATTATACCAGTTGCCACTGCAGCAAATGTAGGTGTAACATGTGGATCTAATGTCGCAAGACCAGTTAACGCAACACCCATGACAACGTGTGTACCAGTATCCATAAAAATCACCACTTTACTTTAATCTATATGATATATATTATATAGCATATGCATAGTAATCTGAAAGCAATTCACAAGAAAGTAGTGTCATAAATGATAGAAACGAAACAATTTAAAGACGATTTGCTTAATTGGTTTCATAAAAATAAACGACAAATGCCGTGGAGAGAAACATCAAATCCATATTATATTTGGTTAAGTGAAGTAATGTTGCAACAAACACAGGTTAATACGGTTCGACCATATTACAAAGCATTTATTGAGCGTTTCCCAACTATAGAAAGTTTGAGTGAAGCAAACGAAGAAGATGTACTTAAATATTGGGAAGGTTTAGGTTATTATTCTAGGGTTAGAAATTTTCAAGAAGCGGTTAAAGAAGTTCACCATAGTTTTCACGGATTAGTACCAGATAACCCTGATGATTTTAAAAAGTTAAAAGGTGTTGGACCATATACAAATGCAGCAGTTATGAGTATCGTGCATAATCATCCGATACCAGCAGTTGATGGTAATGTGTTAAGAGTGTGGAGTAGATTGACTGGTAATGACAGTGATATAGCTGCACCGAAGACGAAAAAATTATATGAAGATGAATTACAGCCATTTGTAGAAGACCATTCAGGAGATTTTAATCAAGCAATGATGGAATTAGGAGCAACCATTTGTACACCTAAAAAGACTTTATGTATTATGTGTCCTGTTCAAAAACATTGTTATGCATTTGCTAATGGTGTAGTGGATGAATTACCAGTTAAAAAGAAAAAAATAAAGAAAAAGACAATTGATTTTAACGTATTATATATCACGAATCGTTCTGGCGAGATATTAGTACGCCAAAGAGATACAAAATTATTAAATGGCATGTGGGAATTTCCAATGTTTGAAGCTGATGAAAGTATACACAGCATTGAAGAAACATTAGATGCAGTCATGGATATCGATCAAACGCCTGAATTTACAACTAAGCATGTTTTTACACATATGACATGGAATATGAATGTATACCGAGCGCATACTCAAAAAAGTGATTTTAATTACCCATATAAATGGATAAAAAAAGAAGAAAAAGACCAGTTATCATTTTCAACATCTATGAGTAAAATTTTTAATCAGCTCAATGGATAATGACAAGAAACATAATTTTAGCTTATTTATTTAAATATGATATAATAACTTGGTAAATATTTAAAAGGTGGTGTGGAACATGGTCAAAGAATCCATACCAAAAGAAGGCCAAGTAATTAAAATACAAAGTTATAAACATGATGGTAATATACATCGTGTGTGGTCTGAAACAACAATTCTTAAAGGTACGAGTCATGTTATTATCGGTGGGAATAATCGTACACTCGTAACAGAAAGTGATGGTAGAACTTGGGTAACAAGGGAACCAGCGATTGTTTATTTCCATTCAGAATATTGGTTTAACGTCATTTGTATGTTCCGCGAAGACGGTGTTTATTATTATTGTAATTTATCATCACCATTTGTTTGTGATGAAGAAGCGATTAAATATATCGATTATGATTTAGACATTAAAGTTTATCCAAGCGGCAAATATCATTTGTTGGATGAAGATGAATATAAACAACATATGAAACAAATGAATTATCCTAAAGACATTGATGTAATACTTAGAAGAAATGTTGATATTCTACAACAATGGATTGAACGCAAGAAAGGACCATTTGCGCCAGACTTTATTAAAGTTTGGCAAGAAAGATTTCATTCAATTGATAGACGTAATTCTTGAGAATGAAAATATCACAGCCTAGCTAAAGCTAGGCTGTTTCGTTTGGACTAAGATTGGGGGAACAATAATGATTAAAAGGTATTTACAATTTGTAAAACCATACAAATGGCATATTGTAGGTACGATTATCATTGGAATTTTGAAATTTGGTATCCCATTATTACTTCCATTACTGATTAAATATGTAATCGATGATGTCATTAATAATGGTGCACTATCAATTGGACAAAAAACAGAAAAATTAACATATGCAATGTTAATTATGGGATTTATATTTGTTGTACTAAGACCACCTATAGAATACTTCAGACAATATTTAGCACAATGGACATCTAATAAAATTCTGTATGATATTCGTAAAAAATTATACACACATCTACAGGCATTAAGCTCAAGATTTTATGCTAATAATAAAGCAGGGGAAGTTATATCAAGAGTAATTAATGATGTTGAACAAACTAAAGACTTTATCCTTACAGGACTTATGAATGTTTGGTTAGATTTAGTAACAATCGTCATCGCATTAAGTATTATGTTTGTTTTAGATATTAAATTAACATTTACGGCAATTGCGATTTTCCCAGTATTTATATTTAGTATTTATTACTTCTTCGGAAAATTACGTAGTTTAACGAGAAGAAGATCGCAAAGTTTAGCAGAACTTCAAGGATTTCTTCATGAACGTGTTTCAGGGATGTCTGTTATAAAAAGTTTTGCTATAGAAAAAAATGAAGAAAAACGATTTGATAAAAGGAACCAAAACTTCTTAACTAAAGCAACTGATCATACGAAATGGAATGCCAAATCATTTGCAGTTATTAATACAGTCACAGATATTGGTCCATTATTGGTAGTAGGTATCGGTGGTTTTCTTGTTATTCAAGGGAATTTAACTGTTGGGACATTAGCAGCATTTGTAGCATATCTTGAACAGTTATACGGACCTTTAAGAAGATTGGTTTCATCATCTACAACTTTAACGCAAAGTATCGCTTCAATGGACAGAGTATTTCATTTGTTTGATGAAAAATATGATGTCAAAAATGAAGATGACGCACGAGACATTGTCATTAAAGAAGGGCACATTACGTTTGATGACGTATCTTTTAAATATAATGATTATGAAGATGAAGTGCTCAAACATATTAACTTAGATATTAATAAAGGTGAAACGGTCGCATTTGTAGGTATGAGTGGTGGCGGTAAATCAACACTTATTAGTTTACTGCCAAGATTCTATGATGTGACGAAAGGTAGCATTAGTATTGATAATCATAACGTTAAAGATTTCACAACTGAAAGTCTCAGAAATCAAGTAGGTATGGTTGAGCAAGATAATATTTTATTCTCTGATTCTATTAAAGAAAATATTTTATTAGGAAAACCAAATGCAACTGACGAAGAAGTTATAGAGGCAAGTAAAAAAGCAAATGCACATGACTTTATTATGTCATTACCAAATGGTTATGATACAGAAGTCGGCGAACGTGGTGTGAAATTATCAGGTGGACAAAAACAAAGAGTATCTATTGCAAGAATATTCTTGAATAATCCTCCTGTGTTAGTACTTGATGAAGCGACGAGTGCACTTGATTTAGAAAGTGAAAAAATCATCCAAGATGCACTTGAAATATTAAGTACTGAAAGAACGACTTTAATCGTTGCGCATAGATTATCAACGATTACACATGCGGATAAAATAGTTGTTATTCAAAATGGACAAATTGAAGAAGTTGGTTCACACAAAGAATTAATGGCAGCACAAGGAAGTTATTACAACTTATATAATATTCAATCGTTCGGGTAAAATTACAACACCCCCTCATTCTATGCTATTATTAATTTAATAGAGATAGACTGAGGGGGAATTTTTATGACTTTTTTAAGCATACTACAATTGATTGTGAATATTTTATTCTTTGTCATCATTATTGGTGGTATTATTGCCTGTATTTCTTTGTATGTTATAGATAAAAGGCAAAAGCATCATAGTGTATTAAGAAATTACCCTGTACTTGGTAGAGTGAGATACTTTTTAGAAAGTATAGGACCAGAACTTAGACAGTATTTAATATTAAATGATAATGCTGGAAAACCATTTTCAAGAAAACAATATTTAAATATCGTCATGCCAGGTAAATATAAAAATAGAATCGAAAGTTTTGGGTCGTTGAGAAAATTTGAAGAGCCAGGATTTTATTTACAAAATACAATGTTTCCAGTAGACCATGACGAATTAGAAATTAACCAAGATGAACAAATGTCTACTTTTATCTATGAAATTTCTAATGAAGGACTTTTTGATCGTAAAGAAGAACAAAAACAAAAAGATGTTGATCCATATAAATTAACAACAGATAACCAGATAATTATAGGTGGTGACTTAAAACATCCATTTATCGTTAATAGGTTGGTTGGACAATCAGGTATGAGCTATGGTGCACTAGGTAAAAATGCAATTACTGCATTGTCAAAAGGTTTGGGCAGAAGCGGTTCATGGATGAATACAGGAGAAGGAGGATTAAGCAATCATCATTTAAGTGGAGATTGTGATATCATCTTTCAAATAGGACCAGGTTTATTTGGCGTTCGAGATAAAGAAGGGAATTTTGATGAGAAAGAATTTTTTGAAAAAGCTAACATGAAACAAGTGAAGGCATTTGAATTAAAGTTAGCGCAAGGTGCCAAAACGAGAGGTGGACATATTGAAGGGGCAAAAGTAACAGAAGAAATTGCTGAAATTAGAAATGTAACGCCTTTTGAAACAGTTAACTCACCTAATAGGTTTGAATTTCTTCATAATAATAAAGAGTTGTTACAATTTGTACAGAGGTTAAGAGAACTATCTGACAAACCAGTTGGCATAAAAATAGTTGTCGGAAACATAAATGATTTAAAGAAATTAATACATGAAATGGTATCATCAAACATTATTCCTGATTTTATTACAGTCGACGGTGGAGAAGGTGGAACAGGTGCGACTTATCAAGAACTTGTCGATACAGTTGGTTTGCCATTATTTTCTGCATTACCAATATTAGATGTAGAACTTAAAAAATTTAAAATAAGGGATAAAGTGAAAGTATTTGCATCTGGAAAACTTATCACACCTGATCAAATTGCTATTGCTTTAGCGTTAGGTGCAGACCTCGTTAATGTAGCAAGAAGTTTAATGATTAATGTAGGTTGTATTATGGCTCAACAATGTCATACAAATAATTGTCCAGTAGGTGTAGCTACTACAGATCCAAAAAAAGAATCTGCTTTAGTTGTATCAGAAAAAGAATACAGAGTTTCAAATTATATTGTGAGTTTACATGAAGGGTTATTTAATTTAGCAGCAGCAGTAGGTGTGAAAAGTCCTAATCAAATAAATGAAAACCATTTATTATATAGAAGTGCTAATGGAAATGTCATGAATGTTAATCAATATAAAAAAACCATATATAAAGAGAATTAAAAATAGACCTGAACAGTTATCTGTTCAGGTCTACTTTTATAAATCAAAATCTTCATCTTCAATTTGTATGTCGCTATCTTCTGGATGAAATTTGAAATAACTAGAAGATAATTTGTCTAAATGTAAAATAGTCGCTTTATAATCTAACATTGCTGAAATAACTTGCATGACGTTCTCAATATAGTAATCTTCTTGATCAGGATTTTCCATAATATCTTTAATGAATATTTCCATTAAATCTTCTTTATAAGGTTCTACTAAATAATCAGGAACTTGATCAATTTCGTGTTTAGCTTTTTGTGATATCCTTACTAATATTTGTTCATGCTGTGCCATCAGTTCATCCAGTTCAAACTTCATTTGTACTTTGAGATCATCATTTAAGTTATGAATATCGTTTTCGTAACGATTCATTTTCCTTAATACTTCATATGCTCTACGTGTTGATGCAATAATCTCTTTGAAAAGAATCTTCTTACGCATTTGACTAAAAGCTTGTTTCTTAGTGTAAGCTCTTTCTTCTTTATAATATAAATAAAATTGTTCAAGCTTTACGATACGTGTTCTGATTGTTTCTAAATCTTGCTTTACGTAGTGAAACTCAGTTGTACTATTTAACACTAATCTAAACCATTTAAATATATCAGTAGAAATATTAAGTGAGTTATAATACATTTTAGTTTCGAATTTCGGTGGTAAAAACGTAAAGTTAACAAGGAAAGCACTTAACACACCAATCATAACTAAGACGAAACGATAGAACGCAGAGATATAGAAATCTCCTTCGTGATGTCCAAGTATGATTAAAGCTGTTACAACTGCTAAGTTAGAAACATGTTGTAGATTAAATTTGTAAAGTATTGAAATAATGATAATCGCTGTTAAGCCTATAAATACAACATTGTTACCAAATATAGAGAATATGGCAACAGCTGTAATCGCACCAATAACATTACCTTGAAATTGTTCTACAATCGTTTTGAACGAACGATAGACACTTGGTTGCATGGCGACCATTGCAGCAACACCAGCTATTGATGTTATCATTGCCGGTCCTGGGAGTAAATTAGCTATAAATATTGCTAGGACAATCGCGATACCAGTTTTAAATATTCTTGCCCCAAATTTCATAGAACCATTCCTTTTTGTTTTTAAAACAGGGTTGTAACAAATATCACAAGCCTAGTATATATTGGTTATACAACGTTTTGGCTAACTTTTCAAGTTTATAATTGAGAGAAAGCGTAATCAACTGCATTTAATGTTTGATTTATGTCTTCTTCAGTATGTTCAGTTGTTAAGAACCATGCTTCATATTTAGAAGGTGCTAAATTAATACCTTGATTTAACATTAACTTAAAGAATTTTGCGAACTGTTCACCGTCAGTATTTTCCGCTTGAACATAGTTTTCAACTTTTTCGTCTGTAAAGTAAAGTGTTAAAGCACCTTTGATTCGATTAACTGTTGCTTTAACGTTATGCTTTTTAATTAATTCCAATAAACCTTCTTCTAATTGTTGACCTAATTGATCCAATTTATCGTAAACACCAGGTTGTTCCAATATTTCTAATAAAGCAATTCCAGCTCTCATTGAAAGTGGGTTACCCGCCATTGTACCTGCTTGGTATGCTGGACCAAGTGGTGCAACATGTTCCATGATTTCTTGACGTCCACCATATGCACCGATTGGTAAGCCGCCTCCAATAACTTTACCAAATGCAGTTAAGTCAGGATAAACGCCTAATAAATCTTGTGCAGCACCGTAATGGAATCTAAATGCTGTAATAACTTCATCATAAATAACTAAACCACCGTATTGATGTGTTACTTCATTTACTGCTTCTAAAAAGCCTTCTTTAGGCTCAACCATACCAAAGTTTCCAACGATTGGTTCTACTAAAACACCAGCAACTTGATCGCCCCAATGTTTCATAGCTTCTTTAAATGAATCTATATCATTAAAAGGAACTGTAATAACTTCTTGTGCTACACTTTTCGGTACACCAGCAGAATCAGGTGTGCCAAGTTGAGATGGGCCACTTCCTGCAGCAACAAGCACTAAGTCAGAATGTCCGTGATAACATCCAGCGAATTTAATGATTTTATCTCGCTTAGTATAAGCGCGTGCAACTCTAATTGTTGTCATAACAGCTTCAGTACCAGAGTTTACAAATCTAATTTTTTCTAATGATGGAATAGCATTTCGTAGTTTTTTAGCAAACGTAATTTCATATTCAGTAGGTGTACCGAATAATACACCATCTTCAGCTGCAGCTTTTATAGCTTCCGTTATATGTGGATGTGCATGTCCAGCTATGATTGGTCCATATGCTTGAAGATAGTCAATATATTTATTGCCATCAACATCGTAAAAATACGCACCTTTACCTTTTTGCATAACTAAAGGTGCGCCACCACCTACAGCTTTATATGAACGAGATGGTGAATTGACACCACCAAGAATATATTCATTTGAAAGTGTTTGTAAGTACTCACTTTTTGTAAATTCCATATTATCAACCTCTTTTAATTTAATTATTTTCATTTATATCGTATCATAAAATTAAACATCTATCGTTTATAAGGAGTGTAAAATATGATACAAATTGGTGAAAAATTTCCGGATTTCAAGTTAAAGAATCAAAATGGTGAATTAATTAGTAATGAGGACTTAAAAGGATCTAAAGTCGTTGTTTATTTTTACCCTAGAGATAACACACCGACATGTACGACAGAAGCATGTGATTTTAGAGATAATTTAGAAGATTTTAATGAATTAAATACGAAAGTTTATGGTATTAGTGGAGATAGTGAAAAGAAACATGCTAATTTTTCTAATAAACATAATTTGAATTTTGATTTACTAGTAGATGAAGATTATAAGCTTTCTGAAGAAGTAGGGGTATATCAATTGAAGAAATCATTTGGTAAAGAATCAATGGGGATTGTTAGAACGACTTTTGTGTTAGATGAAGAAGGTACTGTCATACATAAAATTGACAAAGTAAAAGTTAAAACTCAGATTGAAGACTTAAAAAACTTTATAAAGGAATGATATAAATGAAAGTCGTTACTTTAATGAGGCTAAAAGAACAAGAAGAGAGACTAAAAGAAACATTTCCTAATGTAGATTTTAAATTTTATAAGCATCCGAATGAAGCACGTGATGAAGATTTAGAAGATGTTGATGTATTAGTTAGTTATCATGGAGAAGTGAATCCTTCATTTTTAGATAAATGTAAGAATATCAAACTAATCACATGGTTTGCTACAGGGGTGAATCAATTACCTCTAGGTTATATTCAAGATAGAGGAATTAAACTGACTAATGCAAGAGGGGTACACGCCATTCAAATCGCTGAATTTATTTTTGCATATATTCTAAATGATATTAAATTATTCAGTACTTCATATGAGTCTCAAAAGAAACGTGAATTTAATCATAAGCTTAAACCTGATTCAATAAATGAAAAGACGATTCTATTTTTAGGTACAGGCAAGATTCCGCAAAGAACTGCTGAAGTTGCTAAAGCATTTAATATGAAGGTTATTGGTATAAATATAACTGGACATGATGTTCCTGGGTTTGATGAAGTTTATTCTATAGAAGAAAGACGTCATGTATATCATAAAGCTGACTTTGTTGTGAATGTATTACCTGAAACAGAAGATACGATACATTTATTACAGAAAGAAGACTTTAAACATATGAATGAAGATACACATTTTATAAATGTAGGTAGAGGTACTGTCGTATCAGAAAGTGTCTTATATGAAGCATTGGATAGTAAAGAAATTAGATATGCATCTTTAGATGTATTTGAAGAGGAACCATTACCTGAAAATTCTAGACTATATGATTTAGATAATGTGTTTATCACAGCTCATATTACAGGTAATGATCTTAACAATTTAAAGAGAAGTACAGATATTCTAATTGAAAATCTCAAACATATTGAAAATGATGAGTCAGATAAGTTAATAAACATTGTTAACTCAGAAGCGGGATACTGATTAATTGTTTGACAAAATGCTACTAAAAGGGATATATTATAAATAATAATCATTATAAATTAGAAGGTGGGTGTAAGGATGCAAAAAAATATTGAGAATGTTGAACATATGTTAGACGATGCAATTGGTACTTTAAGAAGTACTGGTGTTAGAATTACACCACAACGTCAATCGATACTTCAATATTTAATCGAAACAGATAGTCATCCTACTGCTGATGAAATTTATCAGTCACTTTCACCACAATTTCCAAATATGAGTGTTGCTACAGTTTATAATAACTTAAAAGTTTTTAAAGAAACTGGGCTTGTTAAAGAATTAACATACGGTGACGCTTCAAGTCGTTTTGATTTTGAAACACATAATCACTATCATATTATCTGTGATCAATGTGGTAAGATATCTGATTTTCATTATCCACGATTAGATGAAGTAGAACAATTGGCACAACATGTCACTAGTTTTTCAGTAACGCACCACAGAATGGAAATATATGGTGTTTGTCCAGAATGTCAAAACAAGAATAAATAAAACAAAAAGCTAAAGGCGGATGCCTTTAGCTTTTTTTCTTTTCTTCAGTATGTTCTTCAGTTTGCTGCTCTTCTAGTTTCTTAGATTTGCGCTTATTATTATAATCTTGATTAAAGGCTTTACCCTCTAAATTCTTATCTAATGTAAGAGGTTGATTACAATTAGCACAAATATCTGCTCGTCCTAACATTTTTGTATAATGATCACAGTTTGGACATTGCACTTGTATAGTCCGAGAACTCAACATGCCAATCCAAAAGTAAACTATAAATGAAAGACCAAGAGCTAACATTCCTAAAACTAAGAATATACTAAATACAATTTGGCTCTTAAAATAGTAAAAGAAGAATACACCTATGTACATAACAATCATACCTAAGAAGATTAATCCTAATGCAAAAGATCTAATTCTATTTATTTTACTAGTAGGTTTTTTGCGAAATAGCTTCAAATCTATTCCCTCCATACTTATTAATACTGATAAAGTATAGCATAATTTCTATTAAAATATATAGTCCCTAATAAAGCGAAATAATACACAATTTTGTTTATATAAATCGTTGACGTATAGTATATATCTTGATATTATATAAAAGTCGTCAAAACAGACAGACATCGCAAAATAAAACGATTGTTAAAAAGGTTAATAAAGTGTAAATTTAACGCTTGAAATTAACTAAATAACAATGTAATATAAATTATGCAAGTTGATTGAAACGGAAACGACCACTTGAAAAGCTGAGTCAAACCGAACAAAACAAATTATTATTTTTTAAAAATAATACTTGACTTGATATTTAATAACTAGTATAATTGTTTCTTGTAGCGATTAAAATGAACATTGAAAACTGAATGACAATATGTCAACGTTAATTCCAATAATTGAGTACTGAAAGTACTTCAGAGTGATTGGCTTAACCAATCAAAAATGAGCTTATCAAGCTTACTTCTTTTATGGAGAGTTTGATCCTGGCTCAGGATGAACGCTGGCGGCGTGCCTAATACATGCAAGTCGAGCGAACAGATGAGAAGCTTGCTTCTCTGATGTTAGCGGCGGACGGGTGAGTAACACGTGGGTAACCTACCTATAAGACTGGGATAACTCCGGGAAACCGGGGCTAATACCGGATAATATTTTGAACCGCATGGTTCGATAGTGAAAGACGGTTTCGGCTGTCACTTATAGATGGACCCGCGCCGTATTAGCTAGTTGGTAAGGTAACGGCTTACCAAGGCGACGATAC